>CAJAYO010000245.1 GCA_903948415.1 uncultured Opitutia bacterium
ATCTACACCGCCCAGCGTCCCGGCGTGCCGAAAAAGCCCGCGATCTGAACGGGTACAGCGTTCACCCGCGCGGCGCGTCTGCCCGGTTTGGCCAACTTTATTTCCCTCCGGCCCTCCCCGTTTTCTTCACTGCCGCCCCGGGATCCGCGGCGGACTCGCGACCAAGATTCGACCGCATCTTCACTTGCGGGTGGCGCTCACGATGCGGTTCGGAAAGCGGAAAACCGGGCCTGCGGCCCCGTGCGGCCGTGCCGCGCTCCGAGTGGCAGAGCTTCCCGCACTCCTCGCGCCGCCCCCCGGGCAACCGATTGCTTCGCCGGCGGAAAAGTTGCGCCCCGCCCGCGGCATCGGCGGACCACCTCCTACTTTGCCTTCTGGGCCTCGACCTGGCGCTTCACGAGCTGCGCCCGCAGGTAAGTATCGGGCACGGCATTTTTCCAGGCCGCGAGCCAGATCGCGCCCAACATCTGCCCGCCTTTGAGCAACTGGCCTTCGATGAACGCGCGTCCCTCGGGCACGATCGCCTCGTCGCGGCCGTGGCTGAGCTTGCCCGCTTTCTCGAGTTGGTAGAGCGGTTCGACCTGTTGGTGCTGCGCAATCAGATAATCCACTACGGCGACGAACATCGGGTCGCGACCGTCCTCCCGGGGCGCAACCGAGATCGCCGACGCGGGCGTCACACGCGGCGCGAGGCCGCCGAACGTAATGCCGGCTTTCGCCACAAATCCGCCGTCGACCCACGAATGGATCCCGGGCCACTTGCTGTAGCCGTTGGGATTGTCCCCGACCCAGCCGTTATAATGATTCGTCGTGTGCAGCGGCTGCGCACAGTCGCCCACGTAGTGCCCCATGACGCCCATCACATAAAGCAGGTTGGCTTTCGCATTCGCGATCTCCTCGGCCGTGCCGAGTTCTTCGAGCACCTTGAGATAACCGAAACCGGAGCGCAGGCGGCCGAAATATTCCGTGATCGCCCACGGCGCGAAGCCCGGCCACTCGCGCGTATGGTCGGCGTTTTTCGCGACGTCCACGGCGGGAAACTTGTCCGCATTCGCCGCGCGGCCCGCGGCGAACTGCACGACAAAGTCGAAGCGAAACGACGTGAGCGTCGCCAGATCGAGCCCGGCGTCCGTGAGTTGCTCGAGATCACAAAAATGGTCCGTCCAGCTCCCGCCCGAATGTTTGAGCGTAAGATCCGGCGCGTTGCGCCAACGGTCGGGCTCGCCGCCGAGAAACGACACGCGCTCGATCGCCCCCGCTTCCCGCACGAAGGCCGGGAAATCCGCCGGCAGCGATTTCAGCGCCAGTTGATTCACCGTCCGGTGCCCGTGGTAGTCCCACGCCCGGAGCGCCGTCGACACGAGCAGGGCAAATCCGAGGGCGAGCAGGAAACGGGATTTCATGGCGGGCTTGACGACGCGGGCCGCGGGACGGTTGCGGAGGTTGACGGAGATTTGGGCCGCAGCGGGTCGAGCGTGGCGTCATAGGAACGGATCCCCGCGGCCAGGGACTCGGCGATTTGCTGGCGGTAGGCCGTCGTCGCGGCCCGGCGCGCTTCGGCGTCGTTCGAGAGAAACACGGACTCGATCAACACGCCCGGACAGTTGAGGCCACGAAGCACCGCGAGGTGTTTCGTCTTGTGCCCGCGGTCGGACGTCTTGAGTCCGCCGATGGTTTCGCGGTGCAAGGCGTGCGCGAGGAGCGAGGTCCACGCATCATGCCGGTTCACCGGCGCCACGTCGTGCTCCGTGTCGTCGGTCTGGCCAAAGCCCCACGACTGGTCCGAACGCTGGCCCGGCCGCGTGAACACATAGACCTCCGTGCCGCTCACCCGCGTGTCGGGAAACAGCGAATTGAAATGGATGCTGATGAACAGATCGGCCCCCGCGGCGTTCGCGATGATCGCGCGGCGCTGGAGATCCGCCTCCTTGGTCGGCGCGAGCTGCCGGTCGTCGCGCCGCGTGAGCACGACGCTGTAGCCCTCGGCCCGGAGCAGTTTCTCAAGGCGCAGCGCGACATCGAGCGTGAGCACTTTTTCCTGCACGCGGAGCGGCCGGTTTTCCATGCCCGGATCCGCGCCCCCGTGCCCGGGATCGAGCACGATCGTCCGCAGCCGCGGCACCGGGGCGCTCACATGGTCCGGCCGCAGCAAAGCGAGCAGACACCCCTCATAGTCGGTCTTGCTGACGTAGAGTTTGCCGGCGCGGATCTGCACGGCGTGCCCCAGGAAAATCCGGAGCCCGTCGCAGCTGACCTCGCGTTTCTCCGCCGTCAGCACGAGCCGGCGGGGGCCGGTGGTCAACGTGAGTTGGCGCTTCGCTTCCTCCCACTTGCCCTTGAGGCCGAGGCGGGCGGCGAAGTCGGCCGTGGCCACGTAGTCGACATTCTTGAACCGCGTGATCGCGAGCGGCGGCGGCGCTTTCAATCCGCCCGCCGGAGCCGGCGCCATCGCCGCCGGTTCGACCCCGGTGCCCGGCCGGGAAGGCGCGGCCCGCACCGGCGACACCGCATTGACGGCAAACGGCGCGAACGACACCTCGGCGCTCTCCCCGCGCACCGGGAGTGAATCCGCGGTGGCGAGACAAGTGATCAAACCGCACTGGGCGGCAAAACGCCGGGCCGCCGGAAACATGGCGGCGGGGCCTCAGCTGGCCTTGGGCGTGGCGACGACCGGAGTCTCGTCCCCCTCGTCGTCATCCTCTTCGCGCTGCGGACCATCGTCCACGGCCTGGCTGGCACTGCCTTCGACGTGCCACTTCGGCTTGCGCTTGTTGGGCGCCAGCGGCGTGAGCATGACGTGGATGTTGCGGCCGATCAGTTTCGGCGGAGCGTCGGGATGGGCCATGCCGACCAACTCGGCCACGGCGCGCGTCATCACGGCGAAACCGATTTCGGTGTGCGCCATCTCGCGGCCGCGGAACTTGAGGCGGAGTTTGACCTTGTTGCCGTGCGCGAGGAATTCCTCGGCGTGGCGGACCTTCGTGAAAAAATCGCCGTCCGCGATGCGCGCGGTGAACTCGATCTCCTTGATCTTGCTCGCGGTGGATTTCACGTGCGAGGTCTTCTTCTGTTCCTCGTAGACGTATTTGCCGAAATCCATGATGCGGCACACCGGCGGAGTGGCATTGGGCGCAACCTCGACGAGGTCGAGACCGACCTCCAGCGCGAGACTGATCGCCTTCTGCGTGTCGATGATGCCCAGCTGACGGCCTTCGGGGGAAATCAAGCGGACCTGCGGTACCTTGATACGATGGTTGCGGCGGATGGCCGCAAACGGGTCGACATTGCGACGTTGATAAGAACCGGAGCGGTTGCCGCCGCCGGCAGAGGGGAACGAAGTAGCCATCAATAAGGATTTAACGAGTGATTAGGTCGGGAAGGGATTTCGCCCAGACCCGCGGCGATGACAACACCTAATTCGCCGGCCGTGGTCGCGGCCCCCGGACCTCAGACGCTGAAGCTCTCGCCGCACGAACAGCTCGCCTTCGCGTTGGGGTTCGAAAACTTGAAGCCCCCCGCCACCATCGCGCTCGAATAATCGAGGTGCGTCCCTTTCAGATAGAGCGCACTTTTGCTGTCCACGATCACCCGGACGCCCGCGGTGCGCACAAGGATGTCCCCCCGCTTCGGTTCCGGCACAAACTTCATCTTGTAACTGAGCCCGTTGCAGCCGCCACCCGTAATCGCGAGCCGCAGATACTCACCCGCCCGCTCGCGGGCGATCAGGGCGTTCACCTTCGCACCGGCCGGCGCCGTGAGCAGCACCAGGTTCTCGTTCCCTTCGCGCACGCCTTCCGGGAGGACGGTGGGCGGTGGGGGCGGGAGAAGATCGGTGGACATGCGGGGCCAACCAAAGGCGTCGCCGCGCGAACCGCAACTTTTTCGCGCACACCGATTCGCCCGGTGCCACCACGCCTCGGCGAAATCGCCCCGCCACTCCACCGCGCCCACCCCGCGCGGGTTGAAAATCACCCCTCGTGATCTGCCGCTCCCGTCCGACCCGGGCCCGCGTGACGGACCCCGGCTGTCGCCGCTACGGTGCCGTAACCCGCCGGGCCGCGATCAGCCGCCGCGCCACCGCCACCGCATTCGCAAAACTCGTCGCCCGCGCCACGCCCTTCCCCGCGATCCCAAACGCCGTACCATGGTCCGGACTCGTCCGCACGTGCGGCAGCCCAAGCGTCACGTTCACCGCCTCGTCGAAATCGATCACCTTCAGCGGCGCGAGTCCCTGGTCGTGATACAGCGCGATCACGACATCGAATTCCCCGCGCAACGCCCGCGCGAACAACGTGTCCCCCGGCTCGCAGAGCGACAGCCCCGGAAAGTCCGCCCGCAGCCGCCCGAGCGCCGGATTGAGAAGATCCCGCTCCTCCTCGCCGAGCAGCCCCCCTTCGCCGGCGTGGGGATTGAGCCCGCACACGCCGATGCGCGGCCGCGCGATGCCCTCGGCCCGCGCCAGCGTGTCCGCCGCCACCACCGTGCGCCGCAGCAGTTGCGGCCCGAGCCGCTGGGCCACTTCGCAGAGCGGCACATGCCAGGTCGCCAGCACGACCCGCAGCCGGCCGCCGCAAAACGCCATCACCGGCGTCCCGCCCCAGCGCGCCGCAAAAAATTCGGTCTGCCCGGGAAACTCATACCCGATCGCCGCCAGCTCCGCCTTGCTCACCGGGCCGGTGACCACCCCGCAAAACTCGCCCGCGACGCATCCGGCCGCCGCCCGCTCCATCGCCGCCCACGCCACCCGCGCGCCCTCGCCCGACGGCACGCCCGGCGTGGCGGAAAACGCCTCCAGCCCGACGGGGATTTTCTCCGCCGCAGTCCCGAGCGACGCCAGCCAGCCCGCCGGCCCGAGCACCGCAACGTCCTTCGCCTCGGCCGGGTGGGCCGCCAGCCACGCGGCAATGATCTCCGGTCCGACCCCCGCGGGATCGCCGCAGGTCAACGCGAGCTTAGCGGCCATCGCCCTCCTCCGCTCCCGCCGCCCGCCTCGCCCGCGCAAAGCTGCGTTTCCCACCGGCGAAAAACTCCAAAAAACGCCGCGCCTCCGCGCTGCGAAA
The DNA here is from genome assembly GCA_903948415.1 of uncultured Opitutia bacterium. Lineage (GTDB taxonomy): Bacteria > Verrucomicrobiota > Verrucomicrobiia > Opitutales > Opitutaceae > GAS368. The sequence continues at coordinate 5,061 of CAJAYO010000245.1, forward strand.
CGGCCCGCCCGCGAGCAGCCCCGCCGCCACCTCGCGGATGTTACCCGGCGTAAAATAGACCGCGGCGAACGCCGCCTTCAGCTCCGCGATCGCGGCGCGCGGCACGCCACGGCGCTTGAGCCCGACGACGTTGAAACCGATCACATCGTCCCGTTCCGCGACCATCGTAAAATGCGGCACGTCGCGCGTGATCGCCGCATGCCCCGCCACCATCACGCCGTCGCCAATCCGACAAAATTGATGCACCGCCGCCCCCCCGCCCAGAAACGTATGGTCGCCCACGCTCACGTGGCCCGCGAGCAACGCCGCGTTGGCGAAGACGACATGGTTCCCGACCTCGCAATCGTGCCCCACATGGCTCGCCGCCATCAGGAAACAGTTCTCGCCGACGACCGTGCTTTTGCCCGCATGGATCGAGCGGTTGATCGTGACGTGCTCGCGGATCACCGAGCCCGCCCCCACTCGCACGCCCGTCGCCGTCGCGCGGTCGAACTTCAGATACTGGGGGTCGCCGCCCACGAGCGCGAACGGGTGCACCACCACGCGGTCGCCCAACACACAGTGCTTCGTGACCATCGCGTAGGCGTGAACCTCGCAGTCGGCCCCAAGCAGGGCGCCCGGCTCGACAATCGCCGTCGGGTGAATCGTGGTGGCCATGCGCGTCAGGCCTTCGCACGCCGCGGCGTCACGCGCTCCGAGAGCAGGTCGAGCTGCGTGTCCTTCAGCAAATCGTAATTCTTCAGAATGCGCATCACCTGCAGCGTGTCGCTCTTCGTGTAGTTCTGGTTCGTCTCAATCTTGTCGAGCAGGTCGAGCAGCATCGCCCGAAACGAGATGATCGCGTCCACGCCCTTGGCCTTGAGCAGTTCGACGCTCTGCGAGCGAAACGGCTCCGCCGTCGGCAGACTCGGCAGCACCAGAATTTTCGTCAACGGCTCGCCGGCTCCGTCCGCCGCGTCCGCCGGAAAAAACCGCGCCGCTTCCTTCAACACACTCTGTTTCAGAAAACTAAAAACCTCCGGACTGCTCTTGAGCATCTGCGGCGTAAACACGCCCGTGTGCCAGCCCTTCACCGAGACCACCGCCTTCTGCACAAACGGCAGCTCGTTCGAGAACAGAAAAAAATCCGGTTTCCGGTCCGTGCGCTTCCAGGCGGGATTGTAGACCACGAGGTCGATTTCCTCGTCCGCCAGCTTGCGGCGCGACGACACCTGGTATTTGCGCGCCTGACGGACCAGAAATCCGTTCTGCTCAAAGTATTCCCGAACAATTCCTTCGTCGATGGCTGACATGGTGAATCGTCTAATGCGAAATTCGAAAATCTAAAATCCTAAATTACGCCGCCCCGACTTCGCGGAAACTCTCCGCCACCGACTCCAGGCCGATGTCGCCCCGCGTATCCGCCTCGCCCAGTCGTTTCAGCACGACAAACCGCAGGCCGCCCGCCCGCACTTTTTTGTCGCGGGTCATCGCCGCGTGCAATTCCGCAAACGCCAGCGGCGCCCGCAACCGCACCGGCAGCCCATGCGCCGCCACCACCCGTTCGACGCGGGCCACGTCCGACGCCGTCAAGGCCCCGAGTTTCTGCGACAGCCGCGCCGCCGCGCACAACCCGATCGCCACGGCCTCGCCGTGCAAATATTCGCCGTAACCCGCCGCGTTTTCCACCGCATGCCCAAAGGTATGCCCGAGGTTCAACAGCGCCCGCCCCCCCTCCTTCGCCGTCTCGCGTTCGTCCGCCTCGACGATCCGCGCCTTCAGCGCACAACAGCGTCGCACCACGCCCGCGAGGTCCGCACTCGCGACCGTCAGCGGCGCCCGCTCCAGTTGCGCCAACAGCTCCGGGTCCCCGAGCAACCCATATTTGATCACCTCGGCCATCCCCGCCGCAAATTCCCGCGCCGGCAGCGTCGCCAGCAACCCCGTCGCAACAAACACCCCGCGTGGCTGGTGAAACGCCCCGACGAGATTCTTGCCCGCCGCGATGTTGATCCCCGTCTTCCCGCCCACCGACGAATCCACCATCGCCAACAGCGTCGTCGGCACCTGGAAAAAATCGATCCCGCGCAGCCACGCCGCCGCCGCAAAGCCCCCGAGGTCGCCCATCACGCCGCCCCCGGCCGCGAAGAGCACGCCGCCGCGATCGAGTTTCTGCTCGGCCAAAAAGTCGAGCACGCGCCCGAGGCCCGTCAGCGATTTCGCCCCCTCGCCCGCCTCCACCGCCAAGGTCGGTGCCTCGCCAAACATCGCCGTCAGCGCCGGCCCCTGCGCCCGGACCAGATTCCCGTCCGTCAGCACCGCCACCTTCCGCCCCGCCGCCCGCAACGCCGCCACCTCGCCGCGGACCTCCCCCGTCAAGTCCACGCCGAACCGGATCGGATAGCTGCGCTCGCCCAGATTGACGGTGAGAGTTTCGACCATCCTACGGTTAAACGCCCCCGCTCCCAACGCGTCGAGGAGAACCTTTTACCCTCAATCCCCCGACCCGCGCTCCTCACTCCTCCCACCCGCGCTCCTCACTCCTCCCACCCGCGCTCCTCACTCCTCCCACCCGCGCTCCTCACTCCTC
>CAJAYO010000246.1 GCA_903948415.1 uncultured Opitutia bacterium
AAGATTGGGCTGCACATCAGTCCGATGCGGGTGAATCCCACCGATCCCTACTGGAAGTCCCATCCCAAGTGGCTGCTCTCCCCCTTCAGCAACAAGCCGAACGATCCGAACGACGCCGACATGATGACGACGTTGGGCATGGTCTATCTCGACGGCAGCCATCCCGACGTGCCCCCTTATCTGGCCGGTCTGTTCAAGCAGATGATGGAGGACTACAAACCGACGTTTATGAAGTGGGATCACCACTACGGTGGCTTGGAGGAAGGCCCGCGCTTTGATCCGACGATGACCGGTCTGCAGGCCCATAACAAAGCGGTGCGCACGATTCGCGCGGCCCTGCCCGAGGGCCTGGTGGTCACCCGGAGCATGGGTTGGCTCTATGGCGCGATCGAGTGCTACGACGCCGTCCGCGTGGGCAACGACATCAATAAACCGGGGGTCAAAAGCAAACAGGAGCCCTACGCCAATATCACCTACGGAAAAACCACCGGGTCGATCGAAGACGTGCCCTTGGGCCGTGACTACAAGGGGATGATCCGCTTTGCCCGCCAGGTGGCCCAAAATTACTATATCCACAACCATATCGCCCTCTGCGATCCCGACGCGTTCTTCAGTTCGCCGCAGTATTCGCTGGAGGAGGCGCGCATCCACATCACCCTGCAGGCGCTGATGGGCGGCTTCCTTTTTGGCGGCGACCGGATCGAGTCGCTCCCGAAAGATCGCCTCGACCTGTATCGCCACAAGCCGTTGCTCGACGTGTGGCGCTCCGGCAAGCACGCGGTGCCGCTCGATCTCTTTTCCGGTGCCGATATCCCCCGGATCTGGAAGCTCGAATGGGCCGACCGCACCGTGGTCGGCTTTTTCAACTGGGTTGATGCAGCCAGCGACACGGCGTGGTCGCTGGCCGACTTGGAAATGGCCGCTGGCGCCTACCGGCTGGTGGATGTCTGGAGCGGAGCCGCCGTCCCGCTCGTGGCGGGCACCGTCCAGCTTGCAATGCCCCCGCACACCGTTCGGCTGATCGAGTTCCGGAAATAAACCCCGCCTTTGCCTCTCCCTATACCATCGTGAAGAAGCCCATTACCCGCCGCACCGCCCTGAAACTGATCGCCACAGCGACGCTTGTCGGAGCGGCCGCTCGACCCGAAAGGAGCGGGGCGGCAACCGCGCCCACTCGCTCGCCTGACGCCAAACCGGCCGATGCCTGGGCCCGGACCCACGATCGCGTCTGGCTGGGCGGTGAATTTTGGGCGAATCCGATGGAGGACTGGCAAATCGCCGACGGCGGCGCGGAATGCCGGAGCCTCGGCGGAAACCGGAGCATCCACTCGCTGACGCACCAGCTCACGCACCCGACCAAAGGCTTCACTCTGTCGGTTAACGTGACGCAGCTCGAAGCGCGCGGCAAAGATGCCGGCGCCGGCTTTCGCCTCGGCGTGCGGAGCGAACTCAACGACTACCGGAGCAACTGCTTCGTCGCCCGGGGCATCAATGCCGGCGTGGCGGACGGACAGCTACTCCTGGGAACCCACACGGCGCCTCTCGCCACCGGCACCGCCCGCCAAAACATCGGCCTGGTCCTCACCGGTGCCGCCCTCGGCGCGGACGTCACGCTCACGCTCGAAGCGCGCGTCGCCGGCACGGGCGCGAGTCTGGGCAAAATCAGCCACACCGTCCCGGCCGCCAGCCTCCTCGGCAACGTGGCCCTCGTGAGCAACTACGGCCCGGAGGGAACTCAAAACGCGCCGAAGAAAGCCGCCAAAGCCCCGAGTCCGGGCGGCGCGCGCTATCGTTTCGCCGACTGGAAAATGTCCGGCGACGCCTTCACGATCAACCCCAGTCAGCGATTTGGTCCGCTCTTGTGGTCCATGTACTCGCTGAGTGACTCGCGCACGCCCGAGGGCTTCGTGATGAAGATCAGCGCGCTGACCGGTCCCATGGGCCGGAATGACACCCCAGTGGTGGAACTCCACGTGCAGCGCGGCGGCGTCTGGCAAGCGTTGGGCGAAGCCAAACTCGATCCCGACGCCTGGGTCGCCACGTTCCGTATTCCGCACTGGGACGAGAAAAAGGCTACGCCCTACAGGCTCGTCTATCGCGAGAAACATCGCGACGGCACGGTGACACCCGACGAGTGGACAGGCACGATCCAGGCGAATCCCGTGGGCCGGCCATTGCGCATGGCGGCGATGACCTGCCAGAACGACTACGCTTTCCCTTACGAGCCGCTGGCCCGCAACGTCGCCAACCTGAAGCCCGATCTGGTGTTTTTCTCCGGCGACCAAATCTACGAGAGCCACGGCGGCTTTGGGATCATCCGCGAGCCGGCCGGACCGGCGATCCTCAACTACCTGCGAAAATTCTACCAATTCGGCTGGGCGTTCCGCGAAGTCATGCGCAACAGTCCCACGCTCTGTCTCCCGGACGACCACGACGTGTTCCAAGGCAACATCTGGGGCGAAGGCGGCGCGAAAGCCGTGAACCCAAAAACCGATCCCGGGGCGTCCTCCAGCGGCGGATACTTCGAACCCGCCCAGATGGTCAATGCCGTGCATCGGACCAATGTCGCGCACCATCCCGACCCGTTTGATGCGACGCCGAGCACGCAGGGCATCAGCGTGTATTTCGGCGATATGGTGTATGGCGGCGTCGGTTTCGCGATCATCGCCGACCGCCAGTGGAAAAGCGGCCCCGAGCGCGTCAAGACCGATGGCCCCCGGGCCGACCATGTGGTCAGTCCTCAATTCGACTGCAGCACCCTCGACCAACCGGGGCTGGTCCTGCTCGGCGAGCGGCAGGAAGCGTTTTTGAAAAAGTGGGCGCAAGACTGGCGCGGGCACTCGCTCAAGGCCGTCCTCAGCCAGACCGTGTTTGCCGCCGTCGCCACACACCACGGCAGCTACGATGGCTTCCTCAAGGGCGACCTCGACTCGGGCGCGTGGCCACAAACGCCTCGCAATCGCGCGATCGACATCCTGCGCCCCGCGATGGCCCTGCACATCAACGGCGACCAGCACCTCGCGACCCTGGCCCAATACGGCGTCGGCCAACAGCGCGACAGCATGTGGTCCTTCTGCGCGCCCGCCATCGCCGCCGGTTATCCGCGCTGGTGGCGGCCGGACGACGTGGGCATGCCGCACGCCAAACGCCCGAAGCACGGCCTGGCCAATACCGGCGAGTTCCTGGATGGATTCGGCAACAAGGTCTATGTCTATGCGGTGGGCAATCCCGCGGTGGGAAAAGCCGCGAACCGCTACGACAAGGCCCACGAAAAAGGCAGCGGCTTCGGTCTCATCACCTTCGATCCGGTGAAGAAGACCTATGCCATCGATTCGTTCCGCTTCCTCATCGATCCTGCCGACGGCAAGGCGTCCAATCAGTTTCCCGGCTGGCCCGTCACGATCCACCAGGCGGAAAATCGCGGCGAGAACCGGATCGACTGACGCTGCGCGGCAACCGTCGGACCGGATGGTTTCCGGCCATGAATTAGTCCTGTCGCTGGCGGGATATGTCCATGCCATCGCGCGGCCGTTCAGGGCATCATGGGAGGCCCCGGTATGAAACGTTTTTTCAAGTCTGCGCAGATGGATGAACTCGGTGACCTGACCGATCTGGCGGAGCGGCGGATCACGGGGATTGGCTCGAAAATCCGGGCCAATCTGATCCCGCCGCTCTGGCGCACCGTGGCGGGCTATCGGCGCGAGACGTTTCGGGCGGACTTAGTGGCGGGACTCACCATCGCTGCACTCACGATTCCGCAGGCCATCGCGTTCGCGCTGCTCATCGGCATTCCTGTGCCCGCGGTCATGGAGAGCGCCATCGTGGGCACCGTGCTCTGCTCCCTCTTTTGTTCGTCCCGGCACCTGGTTTTTGGCCCAACCAACACGATCAGCATCATTCTCGCCGGGGCTCTGCTCACCTTGGCGGCCGAGCCGCTCGACCCGTTGCAAAAGGTCCTCCTGATCGGATTCCTCATGGGCGCGATTCAATTGGTCGCCGGCTTGGCCAATTTCGGCAAGATCACGCAGTTCGTCTCGCGGTCCGTCATCGTCGGCTACACCACGGCCGTGGGCATTCTCATCGCGGCCGGCCAATTGGGAAATCTCGTTGGCATTTCCCGCGGCACGGATGTCAGCCTGCCGGGCACACTGCAGCACCTCGCGGCCAGCGTCGTTACGTTTAACTTTAACCACGCCACGGCCCTCACCGGGCTGGGCAGCCTGCTGCTCATCGTCTGGCTGCGCCGCTGCCGGCCAAGCTGGCCCGACGGCCTGGTGACCCTCGTCCTGGCCGGACTCGCCTCGTGGATTTTCCAGCTCGACCAGTCGGGCGTGCGACTGGTGCGTGACCTGGGCGAGATTTCCGGAGGGATCCCTCTTTTCACCGGGTTTCCCTTGAACGCCGAGGGCCTCGCCTTGCTCCCCAAGGTCACGAGCATCGCCATCGCGGCCGCGGTCCTTGGCATGCTCGAGTCCGTCACCATCGCCAAGAGCCTGGCGACCAAGACAGGCCAGCGTATCGATCCCAACCAAGAACTCATCGGCATGGGTCTCGGGAATTTGCTCGGCGCCGGCTTTGGTGCCATGCCCGGCTCGGCGTCCTTTCTCCGCAGCGCCGCGGGCCTCCAGGCCGGAGCGCGCACCCAATGGGCCGTGATCATCGGGAGTGGTGTCGTGCTGCTCGTCGTCCTCGCCTTGGCCCCTTTGCTGTCCTACCTGCCCATCGCGGCCATCGCCGCCTACCTGATTGTCATCGCCATCCGTCTGTTTCAACCGGCCCAAATCTTCATCGTGCGCCGGGCCACCCGCGCCGACGCCCTGGTTTTTTGGCTCACGCTTGCGGCCGCGCTCTTCCTCCAACTTGACACCGCGATCTACACCGGCATCGGCGCGTCGTTGGTGCTGTTCCTCCAGAAAGCCAGCGCGCCCACCTTGCAGGAACACGCGTTTGACGATCACGGGCAGCTGACCCAGATCGAAAACCCCACCGCGCGCAACAGCCCCCAGGTTTCCATCATCCACGTCGAGGGCGACTTGTTCTTCGGCGCGGCGGACATTTTTCAAGACGGCATCCGCCGCCTCGCCGAGGACCCCAACATCCGCGTGTTCATTCTTCGCATGAAGAACGCGCGACACCTCGACGCCACCACC
>CAJAYO010000247.1 GCA_903948415.1 uncultured Opitutia bacterium
CAGCGCTCAACGCTCAGCTTCTCCACCCCTCGCCCCGAATTCTGCGACGCCCCTTCCACGGCTACCCTCGCCGCCCACTGATCGGTTGCATCCGCCGCGTCGCCCTCGTCGTATCTCCCCGCAGATGCCCAATCTCCGCCGCAACCGCCATCCGGCCCCGTGGCCCATCTGGCTGCTCGTGGCCGCTTGGTTTTGCGCCCACAGCCCGCAGACCCTGATCTGCACCACGATCGTCTGGTTCGGCGAGGCGCGCTCGTTCTCTCACCAGCAGCGACTCATGTCGTCAGTCGCCCATTTGCTCGCCGGCGAACAACCCCACTCGCTGCTCGCCCACGTTCGCGCCGTTCCACCGGCTCCGGCCGAGCCCTCGCTTCCCGCGCTCCCCACCTTGGAGAAAATCGACCTGGCCGCGGACGACCCCATGCGCTGGTTCGCGCCTCTTCCCTCCTCCTCCCTTCGTCTCCTTCCGCCGGAGCACGCCGCGAGCGCCCTGCGCGCGCCTCCCCTGCACGGCCCACCGCGACCTGCGGCTGTCAGCTGATTTTTTTCCCGCGCGGCCCGTGTTCGGGCGCGCCCCTCCGTGCCCTGCGCGTCGTCGCAGACCGGACTTCGCTCCTCGGTCTTCCACCCTCGTCCCTTGCGACGCAGGCCCCATCTCCCGCTTCCATGCTCGCCTCCCTCTTTTTTTCCCGCGCGTCTGCGCCCATCCGCCTCCTCTCCCTCTTCGCCTGCGCCGCTTTGCCGGCGTCAGCTCAATCCACGGCCGCACCGCCCACCGCTCTCGCACCGGTCACCGTCCTCGGTCGCTCCGCCGATCTGCTCGGCACGGCCGCGGCCGCTTCGCAGGGCAGCGTCGGCTACCTCGAACTCGCCACGCGCCCCTTCCTCCGCCGCGGCGAATTGCTCGAAGTCATCCCCGGCGTCGTGATCACCCAGCACTCCGGCGGTGGCAAAGCCAACCAGTATTTCCTCCGCGGCTTCAACCTCGACCACGGGACCGATTTCTCCCTCAGCGTCGACGGCCAGCCAGTGAACATGCGCTCCCACGCCCACGGCCAGGGCTACGCCGACCTCAACTTCATCATCCCTGAATTCGTCCAGAGCATCGACTATACCAAGGGTCCCTTCGCCTCCGAGGTCGGAGATTTTTCCGCCGCCGGCGCAGCGCGCTTCAATCTCGTCAAAACGCTCCCAGGGAATTTCGCCGCCCTCGAACTCGGCGAAAACAACTTCGCCCGCTTCGTCGTCGGCACCACCGCCCTCCGTCCCGGCACCACCACCTCCGCGACCACGCTCGGATTTGAAGCGACGCACGACGACGGCCCGTGGGTGCTCCCCGAAAATCTCCGCCGTTACAGCGCCTTCGCCCGCCACACGTGGTCCGCCTCCCGCGAGCGCGAATTTTCCCTCACCGCTCTCGCCTACCGTGCACGCTGGGATTCCACCGACCAAATCCCCCTCCGCGCCATCGCCGCCGGCACCCTCGACCGCTTCGGTCATGTCGATCCCACCGACGGCGGCGAGACGGACCGCGCCAGTCTCTCCTTCGATTGGACCGCGCGCACCACCGACTCCGAGACGCACCTCAACGTCTACGCGCTGACCTACCGGCTCAACCTCTTCTCAAACTTTACCTACTTCCTCGATGATCCCGTCAACGGCGATCAGTTCAATCAGCGCGACCGCCGCAGCGTATTCGGCCTCAGCGTCACCCGCACCACGGCCCTCTCGTTTTTCCATCGCCCCACCACCGTCACCACCGGCCTCCAGGTCCGCGACGATCTCATCGGAGAACTCGCCCTCCGCCACACCGCGCGGCGCGCCCTCCTCGACACCGTCCGCAGCGACGACGTGCACGAAGCCAGCGCAGGTCTGTTCGCCCAGGCCTCGACCCGCTGGAGCCAACACCTTCGCACCGACCTCGGTCTCCGCGCCGACGGTTACTATTTCGACGTGACCAGCGACACTCCGCGCAACTCCGGTCGCCGCACCGCCGCCCTCGCCAGCCCGAAGTTCGGCCTCGTGCTCGGCCCGTGGCGCAAAACCGAAGTCTACCTCAACGCCGGCCTCGGCTTCCACAGCAACGACGCCCGCGGCACCACCATCCGCGTCGACCCCGCCGACGGCGTGAGTCCCGTCGATCGTGTGAACCCCCTCGTCCGCTCGCGCGGTTTCGAAGCCGGCGTCCGCACTTCGTTCACCGCCGGCCTCGTGAGCACCGTGTCGCTCTGGTCCCTCGACCTCGATTCTGAACTCGTCTTCGTCGGCGACGCCGGCGGCACCGAGCCCAGCGGAGCCACGCGACGCTAC
>CAJAYO010000248.1 GCA_903948415.1 uncultured Opitutia bacterium
CGAGCGGCCACGCCGAGTCGACGGCGAGCCCGCGCTGGGCGAGCCGGGTGGCGAGCCCCAGCAGTCCGGGCTGCGTCTCGAAATGCAGCAGGGTCGCGAAGTCACCGCCCATCGGCAGGACGGGTTCGTGGCTCCACGCGCAGCCGGGAGTGCGGAGCGACGGGAATTCCTCGGCGAGGGCCGCGGCCAGCGTCGCCCGGTCGCCTTGAGGACACGCCACAGCGACCGTCTCGAGCGCATCCGGTTGGAAAACCAGCCGGAGGCGGACGGGCTTCGGTGCTTGCCCGTAGTGCGCGACAAGCACCTCGATCGCGTGGTCGAGGTCCGAGAATTCAACCGACGCCCCGGTGCCGGCGAACCACCAGTGGTCGCCCCACAACAGCACGGTGTGCGGCTCAGATGGACGTGAGATAAACATAAACGTCGGTGACTCCGTTGGTGGGGGCGGCATAGGCGACGAGACCGGTGTCGGACGCGGCGCCTTCGACGGGCGCGAGTTGCGCGCCGTTCATCGCGACGGCCAGTTCATAGGCGTCCTTTGCGGGGCACGCGGGGATCACCAGATACGCGACGACGTAGTTCGCGTTGAGGTTCGTCGTGCCATCCAGCCGGAAGTTCGCCCCGAGTGCGGCCGACGGCGCGAGCGCCGGATTCGCGGTGCGCGCTTCGGCGCGCGTGACGGTGGACCAGTTGCGCTGCGGCGCGGCGTCCGGCGTCACTACGAAGCCGAGTGAGGCCTGGCTCCAGATGACCTCATTGCCGGTGCCGGTGGACGTGAATGACTGCGTGCCCATGCGCAGGGCGAGCGGCTTCTCGATTTTGCCGGTGGCCAGCAGCACGGTGTCGAGCCGCGCCGCGTTGCCTTTCGCGGCGTCCGTCGCACCGGTCAGAGCGGCGCCGGAGGTGGGAATGCCGGTGCCTTCGGTGCGCGGCAGGCTGCCGTTGCCGCCGGCCATCGAGAGATAGTCGGTCAGCGCGGTCTTGAGGGTATCGACGGTTTTTTCTACCTGCTGGATGCGCGCGTTGCGCAACGCATCGAAGCCTTTCGGCAAGAGCAGGCCGACCAGCACGCTGACAATCGCAAGGACGAGGACGAGTTCGAGCAGGGAGTAGCCCTGCGTGAGGAGACGTTGTTTTTTGGTATTCTTCATATGTTTTTGGGTTATGGGCCGGGTGGCCCGGTGAAAAAATCAGAGGACGCGGGCAACCTGTTCGATGGTGGTGAGCCCCTGCGCGGCGGCGGCGAGGCCGTGCTGCCAAAGGGTAGCGCCGCCTTCGCGGTCGCGGAGTGCCGCCAGTTCGGCCAACGGCGCGTTCGCCGCGATCAACGGCAGAAATTTCTCGGCCGGGATCACTTCGTGGATCGCGAGCCGGCCCTGAAACCCCCGTGCGCGGCACGCAGGACAGCCGACGGGCCGGCAAAAATGGGCGTCGGGCATCCGGTGCGCCTCGCGCAGCCGGGTGTTGTCGGGATGGGGCTCCTTACACTCGGCGCAGAGCCGAC
>CAJAYO010000249.1 GCA_903948415.1 uncultured Opitutia bacterium
GCCGGCCTCGAACTGGGGTTTGACCAGGGCGACGAGGCAGCCGCCGACGCGCAGCAGCGGCCAGACGGCGGGGAGCACGGAGCGGAGGGAGATGAAGGAGAGGTCCATCACGACCGCGTCGAACTCGCTGCGGGGCAGGTCGCGCGCGGTCAGGTGCCGGGCGTTGATTTTTTCGAAATTGGTGACGCGCGGGTCGCCGACGAGTTTGGGGTGGAGCTGGGCGCGCCCGACGTCGACGCAGACGACGTCCGCGGCGCCGGCCTGGAGGGCGCAGTCGGTGAAGCCGCCGGTGGACGCGCCGACGTCGAGCACGTGGGCGCCGTGGAGGTCGAGGGCGAAGTGCGCGAGGGCGCCTGCGAGTTTTTCGCCGCCGCGGGAGACGAAGCGCGGCGGTTGTTCGACGGTGACGTCGAGATCGGAGGGGAATTCCTTGCCGGGTTTGTCGAGGCGGTCGGTGCCGCGCAGGACGCGACCGCTCATGATGAGGGCCTTGGCCTGCGCGCGGGTGGGGGCGAGGCCGCGGGCGACGAGGAGTTCGTCGAGGCGCAATTTGGGCGCGGGGCTCATCAGGGGTGGAGTTTCTGCCGGGCGGGGCACCAGCAGGTGGTGCGGCCGCCGACGTCCTCGCGCGCGAGGGGCGTGTGCGTTTTCGGGCAGCGGCCGTCTTTTTCCCAGCGGTGCCAGAACAGCCAGGTTTGCGGGATGTGGGCGTTGAGGTCGGGCGGGAGGGTGTCGCCCTTGCCCGCGATGGTGGTGAGGGCGAGGCGGGCGACGTGGCGGCACTCGCGTCGGAGGGTGCGGACCTCCGCGGGCGAGAGGGAGCCGGCAAGGCGTTTGGGGTGCAGGCCGGCGCGCCAGAGGATTTCGTCGGCCATCCAGTTGCCGATGCCCGGGAAACGTTCCTGCATCAGGAGGACGGCCTTGAGGGGGGCGCGGGCGCGGCGGGCGAGGAAGGCGGCGAGGGCTTCCGGCGTGAAGGCGGGCGAGTTGAGGGCGGGGGCGATGTCGGTCCACCACGTGGGCGCGGTCGGGTCGTGGTGAAACTGCACGCGGCCGAACATGCGCGGATCGGTGAAGACGAGCGTGTGCCCGGCCATGACGAGTGCGAGATGGTCGTGTTTTTGCGGGATGTAGCCGGGGGCTTCGACCCGGAGTTCGCCGCTCATGCCGAGGTGGACGCCGAGCCAGCTGTCGCCCGAAAAGCGAAAGAGGATTTGCTTCGCCGCGGCCTGGGAGTCGAGGAAGCGGGCCTGCGTGAGATGGCGGCGCACCACGGCGGGATCGGTGCCGCGGAAAACCTTGGCGTGATCATGCATGAGCACGCCGGTGACGACCGCGCCGCGCGCGGCGAGGTCCCAGCGCTTGCGGTAAAATTCGGCTTCGGCGAGCTCGGGCATGGTGGAGGGCGGGGCGCGGGCGGACTAAGGCAGCGTGGCCACGAAGGCGGACAGGTCGGGGAAAACGGGCACGCCGGGGAGGGCGAGGGCGGCCCAGCCGGCGGCGTCGTGTTTGCCGGTGCAGACGGCGGCGGAATTGATTTGGGCGTCGAGGCCGCAGCGGATGTCGGACTCGCGGTCGCCCAGCATCCAGCACTGCGCGGGGTCGAGGCCGTGGTGCGCGATCGATTCGAGCAGGTAGGCGGGCGAGGGTTTCCGGTAGCGCGAGGGCTGGTCGGGTCCTTCCGGGGCGATGCAGATGCCGGCGAAAATCGGGCGGGGCAGCCCGAGGAGTTCCTCCATGCGGTCGTTGCAGCGGAGGACATCGTCGAGGGAATACAGGCCGCGCCCGATGCCGGACTGGTTGGTGACGATGAACAGCAGGTAGCCGAGGGCGCGGGCGCGGGCGAGGGCCGCGCTGACGCCGCCAATGAGTTCCACGCCGGCGGGGTCGGCGAGGTAGTGTTTGTCGAGGATGAGCGTGCCGTCGCGGTCGAGGAAGAGTGCTTTGCTCATGCTTTGTGGGCGACGTAGGCGCGGAGTTCGGCCGGGGTGACGGTGGCGGTGCCGAGTTTGCCGACGACGACGCCGGCGGCGGCGTTGGCGAAGTGGGCGGCGGCGGCGAGTTTCGCGCCGGCGGCAAGGGCGAGCACGAGGGCGGCGAGCGAGGTGTCGCCGGCGCCGGAGACGTCGAACACTTCGCGCGCGGCGGTGGGGATGGTGCTGAGGATTTTCCCCCCGGAGCTGAGGAGCATGCCGTCTTCGCCGAGCGTGATCACGAGGTGTTTCGTGGCGTAGAGGTCGTGGAGGCGGGCGCAGACCTCGGCGGCGGGAAAGGGGAGGTGCGGCGAGGCGGTGAGGCCGGCGAGTTCGAGCGATTCGCGCTTGTTGGGGGTGATCAGGTCGAGACCGTGGAAGGCGAGTTTGCGTTTCGGTTTCGGGTCGAGCGCGATGAATTTGCCCGCGGCGCGACCGAGCTTGGCCACGCGGGCGACGAGGTCGTCGTGCAAGATGCCCTTGGCATAGTCCGAGAGGATGATGGCGTCGCAGGCGGCGATTTCGTCGGCGAGGAGGCTTTCGGCCGCGTCGGCGCCGAAGCGGTAGTCGGGGGGCGGGGACTCGCGGTCGATGCGGCAGAGCTGCTGGCGCTGCACCATGACGCGGGTTTTCACGATGGTCTGGGCCGTGCCCGGGGTCTTGATGACGGCGATTTTTTTGTTGGCGAGGGACTGCGCGAGTTTGACGCCGGACTCGTCGGCGCCGACGTAGCCGGCCACGGTGCAACGGGCGCCGAGCGCGGCGAGGTTGAGGGCGACGTTGGCGGCGCCGCCGGCGGTCCAGGTTTCGCGGGCGACGTCGATGACGGGCACCGGGGCCTCGGGCGAAATGCGCGTGGCGTCGCCCCAGATGTAGCGGTCGAGCATCACGTCGCCGACGACGAGGATGCGCAGGCCGGCGATTTTTTTCAGGAGGGAAGGCAGGGCTTTCATCGGTGGTTCAGCGGAGTTCCCAGGCGTAGGGGTAGCGGGAGAGGAGTTGCGGGGCGGCGGCGGTGACCCGGACGACGTCCTCGATGCGGCAGCCGCCGAGGCCGGGGTAGTAGAGTCCGGGCTCGACGGTGACGACGGCGTTCTGGCGGAGAATGGAGTCGACGGCGCCGCTCAGGCGGGGCGCTTCGTGGACGGCGAGGCCGAGGCCGTGACCGGTGCCGTGGAAAAATCCGACGGAGCCCTGCGGCGTCGATTGGGTTTCGAAGCCGCGGGCGGTGAAGACTTCGACGCATTTCCCGTGGACGAGGCGGCCGTTGACGCCGGCGCGGATGGCTTTCAGCGCGGCGAGCTGGGCGGCGCGGACGGCGGCGACGAGTGCGCGCTGGGCGTCGGTGGCGCGGCCGCGGAGGAAGGTGCGCGTCATGTCGCCGTGGTAACCGGTGGCGGTCACGCGCGGGAAGATATCGATGATGATGAGTTCGTGCGGCCGGAGCGGGCCGGAGCCGCGTTCGTGGGGGTCGCAGGCCTGGTCGCCGCCGGCGACGATGGTGTTGGTCGAGACGCCGCCGGCTTCGAGGATGGCGACCTCGATGGCGAATTTGAGCAGCTCGCTGGTGACGGGGCGGCCGCGGTGGAGGAGGCGGCGGCCGGAGACCCGGCTGGCGCGGAGGATTTTTTCGGCGGCGGCCAAGCCGAGGGCGCTGAGCCGGTTGCCCTCGCGGATCGCGGCGGCCTCGGCGGCGGTTTTGATTTCGCGGGCGGGGAAGAGGGCGCCGTCGGCGACGGTGAGGTCGAGGCCGAGTTCGCCGAGTTTTTGAAAGACGCCCGCGGGAAAATCCCCCGGGACGGTGAAGCGGGTCTGCTTGAACTCTTGCGCGAGGAGACCGATCACCTCGGCGGCCCCGGGGCGGCGGCGGGGCCAGCGTGCGCGGGCGCGCTGGGTGTAGGCTTCGAGCGGGAGGACGACGTCGAAGGCGGAGGTTTTCTGGACGCGGCCGAATTCGAGGGCGCTGACCACGGCGTATTTCTTGCCGCGGAGGCCGAAGGCGATGAAGGCGTCGGGGACGCCGACGCGGCCGAAATAGAGCGCGTCGGGGCTGCGCTCGGTGTCGGCGTAGAGGAGGGGCGGAGGGAGGGATTGGGCGGCCAAGAGGAAAAAGGAGCGAAGAGGCGGAAACGTGGAGCGGAATTAGCCGCCAATGCCGGGAGGATTGCAAACGCGGTTTCGCGGCGACGCGGCGGGCGGGCCGGACGGGCGGGTCCGTCGCGCTGGGCTGCAAAACGTGCGGAAAGAGTGTCGCATCTTGTCGACCAACCCAGCAACTTGGCGCGATGAGGAGCAAGCGTTCCAAGAAAACGGCCAAACTCGGGCGAAGTCCAAAAGCGTCCGGCGGGGCGCGCCGCCAGCCGGCCCGGGTGGCCCCGGGCGTCGGGCCGGAGGCGGGCGCGGCGGGGACCGCCGGGGGCGCCGCGAAACCGAGCCGCGAGGCCAGCCCGCCGGTGGTGGGCGTGGGGGCTTCGGCGGGCGGGCTGGAGGCGCTGGAGGCGTTTTTCGCCGCGGTGCCGGCCGACACCGGCCTGGCGTTCGTCGTCGTGACGCACCAGCACCCGGGGCACGTCACGCTGTTGCCGGAAATTCTCCGCAAGTCGTGCAAGATCCCGGTCGACGAGGCGGTCGACGGTGTGCTGCTCCGGCCGAACCAAGTTTACGTCGCGCCGGCGGGGGTGGACGCGGAGGTGGTGGGGGGGCGGCTGCAGCTGGCCAAACACGCGGAGGAAGCCGCGCGGCATCTGCCGATTGATCATTTTTTCCGCAGCCTGGCCGAAGATCAAAAGGAGCGGGCGGTGTGTATCATTTTATCCGGCACCGGGGCGGACGGTTCGCTGGGCCTGAAGGCGATCAAAGCGGAGACGGGCATGGCGATGGTGCAGGACACGCAGTCGGCGAAGTATGCGGGGATGCCGGGCAGTGCGATCGCCACGGGACTGGCCGACTACATTTTGCCGCCGGCGGCGATGCCGGCGCAGTTGGTCGCCTACCTGCGGGGGCCCTTTCTGCAGGCGCGCGCGAAAGCGCCGGCGGACTTCGCGGTGTCGAGCGGGTCGTTGCGCCAGATTCTGGCGTTGCTGCGGGCGCGCACGCGCCACGATTTTACCGAGTACAA
This sequence comes from uncultured Opitutia bacterium, assembly GCA_903948415.1. Taxonomy (GTDB): domain Bacteria; phylum Verrucomicrobiota; class Verrucomicrobiia; order Opitutales; family Opitutaceae; genus GAS368. Next base: position 5,092 of record CAJAYO010000249.1, read on the forward strand.
GATGGCGACGGTCCGGCGGAGGATCGAACGGCGGATGAACGTCCACCAGATCGCGCAGGCCGACGACTACGTGCGGTTTGTGCAGGAGAACCCGACGGAACTCGATCTGCTCTTCAAGGAACTGCTGATCAGCGTGACGAGTTTTTTCCGCGACCGGCCGGCGTGGGACGTCCTGGCGGAGAAAATTCTGCCGGAGCTGATCGGGGCGCTGCCCGAGCACGCGCCGATTCGCGTCTGGGTGCCGGCGTGCGCCACCGGCGAGGAGGCGTATTCGATCGCGATTGTGCTGCAGGAATGTCTGGCGCGGTTGCAGCGGCGCAACGACGTGCAGGTGTTCGCCACCGATCTGGATGCGCGGGCGATCGTGACGGCGCGGGCCGGCAGGTATCCCGAGGGGATCGCGGCGGACGTGCCCGCGGAGTGGCTCGCGCGCTATTTCACGCACGAGAATCACCACTACGTGATCAGCAAGGAGACGCGGAGCCTCGTGGTGTTTGCGCCGCAGAACCTGATCTTCGATCCGCCGTTCACGCGGCTGGATTGGATCTCCTGCCGCAATCTGCTGATTTACTTGGAGGCGGGGCTGCAAAAACGCCTCCTGCATCTGTTCCATTACGCCCTGAAACCCGGCGGGCTCCTGTTTCTGGGCGCCTCGGAAACCATCGGCGACCGCAGCGATCTGTTCCGGCCCCTGGACCGCCAATGGAAGCTGTTCCGGTGCGAAGAAACGGACGGCGAGGCCAACCCGGCGTTGTTTCCGGCCGGCACCGTGGCCGCGACGGGCCGGCCGGCCGTGGTGGCGCCGGCGCCTGCGACGAAAGAAGGGCGGATCTCGCAGCTGGTCGAGCAGGTGCTGCTCAACCGGTACGGTCCGGTCGGCGTGTTGGTCAACGACCGGGGTGACGTCATTTACATCCACGGCCGGACCGGGGCCTATCTCGAGCCCGCGACGGGCGGATCGGTCCGGCTCAATGTGCTCGAGATGGCGCGGGCGGGCCTGGCGGAGGAGTTGCGCATCGCGCTGCGGCAGGCGGCGGCCGGCGAGGCCGAGGTGGTGCGGGAAAACGTGAAGGTGAACGGCAATGGCGACCCTACGCGGGTGAACGTGACGGTGTGCCGGCTGGCGGAACCGGAGCCGCTGCGCGGATTGCTGCTGGTGGTTTTCCGGCCGGTCGCCGTCGC
>CAJAYO010000250.1 GCA_903948415.1 uncultured Opitutia bacterium
CCGGCACCGTCTTTCTCGAAGCGAAACGTCCCGAGGCTCACGAAGTGGCCGCCGAGCGGCGGCGCCACCCGCTCATTGACGACCACGGTGTTCTCGCCGTCGGCGTGGAGGATGGTGACCGGGACGTTGCTCGCGCGGTTCGTGTGCGCGGTGTAGGCGAAGCGCACTTCGTAGCGGCCCGATTGAGGGATGACCGGCGTGAAGGTGACGCTCCCCTGCCCTTTGCCCGTGTTGTTATCCGTCAGGTAGCCGGTGCCGACGAACGGCGGGAGGGTGGCGGAGGTGCTCCAGCCCCCGAAGACTTTCGCCTGCCCCTCGTCGAGGACGATGCCGGGCAGCGAGGCAGGTGGGATATTCTGGCCCGTCGCCGCGACGCTGGAGGTCGCGCGAAGTTTTTTGATCTGCTTTTCCAGCACGGCGACTTGGGCCTCGTGCGCGGCGATCGCTTTTTCCGCCTCGGCGCCCAGGGGCAGCGCGACGTCGACCCACTTCGCGACGTTGTCGGTGTAATTGTGCAGCGTGTGTGTGCTGCGCAAGATGCCGGCGAGCGCGTAATAGTCGCGCGTGGGAATCGGATCGAATTTGTGGTCGTGGCAGCGGGCGCAGCCGACCGTCATCCCGAGAAAGGCCTTGCCCAGCGTGTCGAGCTGTTCGTCGACGACGTCCATGCGGAGCGCGTCCTTGTTCTGCTCCTCGTAATTGGTCGGACCGAGGGCGAGAAAGGCCGTCGCCGTGATCTGGCGACGTTTCTCCTCGGGCGTTGCCGCCGGGAGGAGATCGCCCGCGAGCTGTTCGCGGATGAAGCGGTCGAAGGGCAGGTCGGCGTTGAAGGCCTCGATCACGTAGTCGCGGTAACGCCAGGCGTCTTTGAACAGCAGGGTGCGCCCGCCGCCGCTCGACTCGGCGAAGCGCGCCACATCCAGCCAGTGGCGCCCCCAGCGCTCGCCAAAGTGCGGCGAAGCCAGCATGGCCTCGACGGCCGCAGCGAAGGCCTGCGGGGTCGGGCGCGCATCCCGCACAAACGCGTCGAGGCTCGCGGGCGGCGGCGGCAGTCCGGTCAGATCGAACGACGCCCGACGAAACAGCGCCGCCCGGTCCGCATCGGCGGCGGGCTGCAAGGTCTTCGCGGCCCACGGCGCGGCAATAAACCGGTCGATGTCGGTGCGCGGCCAGTCACGCGCGGCGGCGAGCGCGGATGCTGCGGGCACCGGCGGCGCGACGGGCGGGACGAAGGCCCAGAATTTTCGCCCCTCTTCAATCGAGAGGCCGACTTGCTTCGGTTTCGCGTCGGCCTGGGCCATGATCGCCCCCGCGGTCGCGGGCGCCGGCGCCCCGCGTTTCACCCACTCCTCCAACAACGCGACCTCCTCGCGCGACAACGAACTTTTCGGGGGCATCGCCTCGAAATCCAGTCCCGTGTAGCGGATGGCCTTGATCAAGGGACTCTGGTCCACCTGGCCCGGAATCACCGCCGGCCCCGAGTCTCCGCCGGTCAGCCAGCCCGCGGCCTGATCGAGGCTCAGCCCGGCTTTGATCTTATTCCCCGGCTCAGCCGAGTGGCACTCGTAGCACCGTTCGGCGAGCAAGGGCCGGATCTTCTTTTCGAAAAACTCAAGGTCCCCGGCCGCCGGCGCGGCGCGCAACGCTCCACCGGCCAGCAACAGCCAGCCGACGAGCACGAAGTGAGGGGCACGGGAAATCATGTGGGGAAAGGGGGCACCAACCAAGCAGCCGAGGGGACCGGCAGGCGGAGCGAAGCCGAGCCCCGGACGAAAATCAAGGGGACATCTTCGCGGCCGCGAAAACAGCTAAACATAACGCCGCGCCGTGCTTCTGTCCGCGCCGTGCTTCTGTCCGCGCCGCGAGCGGCCGTTCACGCGAAAGCCCGGGCTAAAGCGCCGGGCTACGGGCGGGCGGCGGCGTTGCGCGCGTCCGCGGCGGGCGGCTCCCAGGGCGTCGCACCGCCGCGCTGCACGTGGAACCGCAGAGCGGCCTGGAGTTCGCGCGCGACCTTTTGGTTTTTCGCGAAGAGGTTGTCCTTCTCCTGCGGGTCGTCCTTGAGGTTGTAGAGTTCGAGCGGCTCGTAGGGGCTGTTCTGCATCAGCTTCCAGTCGCCCTTGATGATCGCCTCGTAGCTTTTGCCGCCGTAAGCCGGGCCGCCTTCGCGGCGGACGAAATACAACTCGCGCGGCTCGGCCGGCATCGGCGCGCCGCGCAACACCGGCAGCAGGCTCACGGCATCGATCGCGGCGGGCCGGGCCACGCCGGCGACTTCCAGCGCGGTCGCAAAAATGTCGAAGGTCAGGCCGGCATAGTCGCTCGTCGTGCCGGGCCCGATTTGGCCGGGCCAGCGCGCCGCGAACGGCACGCGCAATCCGCCGTCGTAGTGGCTCTGTTTGCCGTCGCGCCAGGGGTCGTTGTTCTGGAAATGCGGGAGCGAGCCGCCGTTGTCGGAGGTGAGAAAGACGAGCGTGTTTTGGTCGAGGCCGGTTTCCTTCAGGGTCGCCATCACCCGCCCCACCGCATCGTCGAAGTGCTCGATCAGGCCGACGCTCAGCGCGCGCTGGGCGGCGATGCCGGGCACGCGTCGCTGCACGCGCTCCAACCAGGCGGCGGGCGGCTGCATCGGGAAGTGCGGGGCGTTGTAGGCGAGATAAAGCAAGAAGGGCGCCTTCGCGGCGGCGCGTTCGCGCAGGTAGTCGTTCGCCCACGTCGTGAAAATGTCCGTGGCGTGACCGACCGGCGTGATCACCTCGCGGTTGCGGCGCATGTACTGGTGGCCCTGGCGCAGGTGCGTCGTGTAGCTGTCCATCATGTCGTCAAGGAAGCCGTGGAAGAAATCGAAGCCGCGGTCGTTGGGCGTGCCGGGCGCGGTGAGGCCGAGGTTCCACTTGCCGACGAGGGCCGTGTGATAACCGGCCGCGTGCAGGTGGTTCGCGAGGGTGGGTACCTTGGGATCGAAGTAACCCCAGGTGTTCGCCGGCTCGGTGCGGATGAGGCCGGGCACGCCCACGCGGTCCGCGTAGCAACCGCTCATGAGCGCCGCGCGGGTCGGCGAACACACCGTGGCGTTGGCGCGCATCCGGGTAAAGCGCATGCCCTCCGCGGCGAAGCGGTCGAGATGGGGCGTCTGCACATCGGCGCCCGGGCGGTAGGCGGACATGTCGCCGATGCCGAGGTCGTCGGCGAGGATGACGACCACGTTGGGCTTCGGTGCCGGGGCGGCCGTGAGCGACACGACCCCACCAATGAGCAAAATCGCGAGGGGAATCAGCAGGTTCATAGGGGAGAAAGAAGAGCGGGGCCCGGGCGGGGTCAGCGGCCGGCGGGCGGCGGAGTCAGGCCGAGGCCGGCGAGGTCGAGTTCCCCGGTGGCACGCGCCAGCACGTCGCCGAAGGCGGCGCCGTCGGCCGGATGCAGGCGGCTCTCCAGGCGGTAGGCGAGTTTGGGGGCCTGGGCGAACTCCGTCGCCTTGCGGAGCAGCGTGAGGTTTTCGAGGTAAACGGTGACGGCCGGCGTGGCAGTGCCGAAGGCCGGGACGGTCACGCGCTCGTTGCTCACCGCGCGGCCGACAAAGCTGTCGTTGAGGTAGAGCTTGTGCGTCGAGCCGGCGAGCACGAGGGGCTGGGCGGACTCGTTGGTCAAACGCAGCGTGAGCTCGAGGCCGGTTTCCAGCACCGTGCTCTGGAGCGGCCGCAGGTTGACCACGCTCAGGCCCACGGTCGGCCCCGGGGCGAGCGTCGCGAACCCCGCGAGGCACACGAGCAGGCCGGACCAAACCAACGAACGCCAAAGCGGAAAAGATTTCATGGTGAATCGGGCCGCCGGTGTGCGGCCGGGGTTCGTATCGCGTGCGGCGGCCCCGCAAGCGAGGCAGAAAGCAAACCGCCCCGCGGCGGCACCCTCGCGGCGACTCGCAAATTTCAACCAGCGCCTCGCCCGTGGCGCCCGCCCCGCCCGAACCCAGGGCGGTGCGCGGGCCCGCCGGCACGGGCACCGCCAGAGCCGAGCCGCGGGCCGCCGCCGCGGCGGCCGGCGATGAACCGTCCACCGCTCCGACCACGAGGCGGACGGCGCACCAGATTATTTTCCCGGGTGGGGGAAGCCCGCCCAACCGCCCCTCCCTGCCAGCGCAAACAGGCTCACCCGTCGCGGTTGAGCTGCTCCGCGTGTTGGAGGCCGAGGAGCACCAACTCCGGCACGATCTCGTCGAAAAGCCCCTCCCCTTCGAAGAGCCGGGCGAAGCCACCCGTGCCGACGACACGGGGGCGCAGGCCGCCGAAGGTTTCGCGGGCGAGTTCGCCGAGCAGCCGTTGGATCGCGCCGACGTGGCCGTGATAGACGCCCGCCTGAATGCTCTCCACCGTCGAGCGGCCGAGCGCCGTCGCCGGCCGCGCGATCTCCACCGTCGGCAGCTTCGCCGTTTTTCCGGCGAGGGCTTCGACCGAGATGCCCATGCCCGGGAGAATCGCGCCGCCGAGGTAGTCGCCCGCCGCGGTGACCACGTCGAACGTCGTGGCGGTCCCGCAATCGACCACAATGAGCGGCGTCGCCGGATGCCGCTGCACGGCGGCGACGGCGCCGGCGATGCGGTCCGCGCCGACTTCGTGGGGATTGCGGTAACGCACCTTGAGGCCGGTCTTCACGCCGGCCTGCAACACGAACGGTTCGCAGCGGAAATATTTCACACACGCGGCGCGCACCGAGTAGTGCGCCTGCGGCACGACGGAGCAAATCGCGGCGCGCTGGACGGCGCGGGGATCGACCCCATTTTCGCGCAGCACGGCGGAGAAAAACACCCCGGACTCGTCGGACGACCCGAGCGGGTGCGTCGTCTTCCGGAACTGGCAGCGCAACGCATCGCCGTCGAACACGCCGCCGTGAATCTGGGAATTTCCGATATCGAGACAGAGGAGCATAAAATCACACCGTCGCGGCGGAGGGCCCGGCCGCGAGCAATTTCTCGAGGGCCACCGCCAAGGCCGGGCGATCGGCGCAATGGACCACGCGCTCACCGCCCGCCGGCCAGATGTCCGCCGGAAACGCCCCGCTCCCGGCCTCCCGGTTCGCCAGGTCGTTGTGCACCACGAAATCCACGGTGCCGCGGGCGAACAGGGTGGCGACCGCGGCCTCAGTCTCCGCCACCGTGGCACTGCGCGTGAGTTTGAACGCGACCACTTGGAGCCCGGCATGGCGGCTGCGCGTCCGCAGCGTATCGAGCAACTTGGGATTCGGCCGGAGCCGCAGCGTCGGCGCGGAAGCGGAGCCGAGTTTCGCGGGGCCGGGCGGATGCGCCACGCCGTCGACCACGATGGCCTCGACCGCGAAATCGCTCACGGCCGCGGCGTGCAGCACCACCGCGAAGTCTTCGCCGGCGAGCAGCCCGGTGAGCGCGGTGTCGAGTTCGGCAAACGTCCCAAAGGTGACGTCGCGCACCCCCGGCTGCGCCCGGACGGCCGAGTGCGCCCGCAGGAGCGTCACGTCGTGCCCACGGCGCGCGAAGTGATCCGCGAGCAGAGCCGACGTCGCACCCGTGCTCGTGTTCGCCAGCACGCGGACGCCGTCGATCGGTTCGGTCGTGCCGCCGCCGGTCACGAGCACGCGCAGGCGCCGGACGGGGCGCGCGAGCGCGGCTTCGATCACGGCGACGATTTCCGCCGGTTCGGCCAGTCTCCCCTCGCCCACGTCGCCGCACGCGGTGCGCCCGGCGCCGACCGCCACGAAGCGCGCGCCCCACCCGCGGAGCCGTTCGACGGACGCGACCGTCGCGGGATGCGACCACATCGCGGGGTTCATGGCCGGCGCGAAGAGCAACGGTTTCTTCCAGTCGTGCGCGAGGAGCAGGGCCCCCGCGAGATCGTCGCCGAGCCCCGCCGCCGCGCGGTTGAGCGTGTGGGCGGTCGCGGGACAGACGATCGTCAGGTCGGCCCAGCGCATCAGACCGAGGTGGTCGAGCGCGCCGCCCGCGGCGAAAAGATCGGTCGCGACCGGTTCCCCGGTGAGGCCCTCGAGCGTGGCGACGCCGACGAAACGCTGGGCGGCCTCCGTCGCCACCGTGCGCACGCGATGGCCGCATTGCACGAGGCGCGAGATCGCGTCGCAGGCTTTGTAGCACGCGATGGAGCCGGAGAGGACGAAGAGAATATTAGAGCCGGACATGGTCGATGAGCCGCACGCCTTCCACGCGCACCGCGCCGAGGCGCATCCCGTCGTGATCCTCGACGTAATCCACGTCGAAGCCCTGCTCCCGCAGCGCGGTCACGGCTTCCGCCGCGCTCGCCGCCGTGCGCAGCACCGCCGGAAACGCCGCCGCGCGCTCGCGGGCGAGCGGCGAGAGCCGGCGGTTGCGCGAGCTGAGCGCGAGGCCGTCGGGATCGCGCACCGTCGCGCAGGCCACGATTTCGACGGGCAACAGCAGCGCTTCCACCAGGCCGCGCACGAGTGCGAGCTGCTGCCAGTCCTTCTCGCCGAAGTAGGCGCGCGTCGGGCGCACCACGTTGAGCAGCTTGAGCACGATCGTGAGCACGCCGTCGAAATGCCCCGGACGGTGCGCGCCTTCGAGCGTGGTGCTCAGCGCGTTTTCGGTCACGCGGTAGCGGTAACCGTCGGGATAGAACGCCGCGGGCTCCGGCGCGAGCACCGCGTCGACGTGCGGGCCCGCGAGCGCGAGGTCCGCCTCGAGTGGGCGCGGGTAGCGGGCGAGGTCACCCGGGTCGTTGAACTGCGTCGGGTTCACAAAAATGCTGAGCACGACGCGGTCGTTTTCGGCGCGGGCCCGGGCGAGCAGGGCGGCATGGCCGGCGTGCAGCGCGCCCATCGTCGGCACGAAACCGACCGAACGGCCCGCCCAGTCGGGCGAGGTGCGGAGGCGCCGCCAGTCGGCGAGCGCGGTGCAGGTGGTCATCACGCCAGCACCTCCTCGCGCGCCGGAAAGTGCGCCGCGCGCACATCGCGCGCGAACCGGTTCAGCGCCTCGCGCACGAGGGTATGGCCCTCGGCGTAGCGGCGCACGAAGCGCGGATGGAACGTCGCGTCGAACCCGAGGAGGTCCGACAACACGAGCACCTGGCCCGCGGTGCCGGCGCCGGCCCCGATCCCGATCGTGGGAATCGCGCACTCCGCCGTGATCTGCGTGGCGAGCAGGGCCGGCACACACTCGAGCACGAGGGCGAACGCGCCGAGTTCCTCCAGCTTCTTCGCCTCGCCGCGCAACCGCTCCGCGTCCGCCGACCCGCGCCCCTGCACGCGGTAACCGCCGAGCTGATTCACCGATTGCGGGGTCAGTCCGAGATGGCCCATCACCGGAATGCCGCTGGCGACCAGGTGCGCGATCACGTCCTCGTGACCGGCGACACCCTCGAGCTTCACCGCCGTGGCGCCCGCCTGCAGGAGCGCCCCGGCGGCGTCGGTCGCGGCCACGAGCCCGCGGCGGACGCTGAGAAACGGCAGGTCGGCCACGACGAGAAAATCCGGCGCACCGCGGCGCACGGCGGCGACGTGGGTGCACATCATGTCGAGGGTCGCATGCACCGTGGACGGATAACCGTGGACCACCATCGCGACGCTGTCCCCCACGAGAATCGCGTCCGCCTCGGAGGCGGCGACGAGGCGCGCCATGAGGGCGTCGTAGGCCGCGATCATCACGATCGGGTGGAGTTCGCGCCGGGCGCGGGCCAAGTCGGTGATGGTTTTCACCGCGCCTCCGCGGTTTGCGGGCAGCGGGCGACAGGGCAGGAAGCGGTGGAGGACAGAAGTGCTTTTCGCATAGCGATGAAGCCTCGGGGTCCGAGGAAGATGGCGGAGGAGGGTGGGCTGACGTGTCCGGTCGCGATCGAGTTCGCGCTAGACGCGGTGACCCTCGCCGAATCGGTGCGCCGCGCAAATCAAAACAGTGTCAGCGGCCGCGGCGGGCCGCGCCCGGTGCCGCGGGCCGCGGCTTACGGCACGTCGTAGGCTTCGAGCAGCACGCTGCCGACCGCGCCGCCCGCGCCGGTGGCTTGGAGCGTGTAAGGCCCCGGGGGCAGCGTGATCAGGAGGGCGGCATCGGGATTGGCGCCGCCGAGCAGGCGAAACGCGCCGACGCGATCAAAGGCGGCCGAAAGCCGCGTGGCGTCGGTGGCCGTCCAGTCCTCATTGCTCGCCACCACGACGTTGTCGCGATGCACGGTCAGCACGGGGCGCCGCAACGCATCGGCCACCCCGAAGGCGCCGAGCGAGGGTCCGACGGCGCGCACCAGGAGGTTCCGCGGCGCGGTGCCGCCGAGGACAAATCCCGCAATGAGCGCGTCGCCCGCGGTCGCAATCCGCCCGCGGGTCGAGACGGTGACGAAGGCGCGGTCGGCCCCGTTGGCCGGCGCGCCGCCGCCCGCGACGATGCCGGCGGTGGAGGCGGTAAACTGGAACGTCAGTTTGGCGCCTTCGTCGACCCGCTTGCCGCTGAAGCGCACCTGCACGGAGCCGCCGCCGGGGTCGGTCACATCGAGCAGCCCATACTGGAGGTTGCCGAGCAGCGGGCCGGCCGTGTAGGGCCCGCCTTTGGGCGCGCCCAGACGCGTGAGCGGCGCGGCGTGCAGCACGACGAGCGGGGCACCGCCGCCGACCGCGTAGTCGGAATTCGCGCCGTCGTCATAGGCGAGGGCGTGCATGTCGCCGGACAACATCGCCAGGTTTTTGATGCGGTTGTCCTTGATGAAATTCGCGAGTTCGGTGCGTTCGGTGGCAAAGCCCGCCCACGTGTCGACGCCGAGTTGGGCGGGATCGATCCAGGGCGAGGTGCTGACCCAGAGAATGAGCGGGAAGCCGGCGTCGCGCGCGGCGATCAACTCCTGCTTGAACCAGGCTTTTTGCGCAGAACCGAGCCGGGACTTGGCCGCCGACTCGGCGGCGGCGGCGCCGGCCGAGGCGCTGTGCAAATCGCTCATGATCACCCGCACCCGCCCGACCGTGAAAGCCTGGGCGATCGTGCCGCCGGTCACGTTGATCGGGTAGTGCGGCACATATTCGCGATACACGCTGCGGGCCGTGGCGGCCCCGACGGCGCTGCCGTTGCTGTCGTCTCCGGTGAAATCGTGATCGTCCCACATATAGGCCAGGGCGACGCCACGGAAGAGAGCGCCTTGGTTGCGGTTCGCGAGGATGCTGTCGTAGTTGCGGCGATAGTCCTCGGCGAAGGTCGTATTCGTATCCTTATAGTGGAGATCGCCCGTCTGCACAAACAGCAGGGGTTGGTCGGCCAGGATCGCATCGTAGGCCCGTTGATCCGGGTCCTGGAAGTCGCCGCAGGAAGAGAAGGCCAGGCGGAACGATCCGGCCCCCTGGGGAAAGGTGCGGAACTTGCCGCGCGAAACAATCTCGGGGCGCAACACCCCGGCCACTTCGATGCCGTAGTCGTAGTCGGTCGCAGGCTGGAGACCCTCGACATCGAGTTTCACGATATTGCCGGACGCGGCGGCGGTCGTGCGCGCCGGGGAAAACACCGCGGACGAGAGCCGGTCGTTGGTGCTCACGGCCACGCGCACCCGGAGGCCGGGCGCGTTGAGCCGGACGGCGACGGTCGCGCTGGTCGGGGTCACGTTACCGCACCACGCCCCGCTGACAAAAGGCGACTGCGCGGCCAGATTGCCCGGACCGAACAGCAGCACGCCCACCCAGAAACCGGCGGGGCGAAACGCGGAGGCAAGAGTCACGGGACAAAACGTGCTGGGGCCGGTCATTCGGGCAAGCGCCAAAGCCCCGTGAACGCCCCGCCGGATCCGCCCTGAGCCCGGCATTGCCTCTGGGGCTCCGGGCTGTTCCGCTGGCGGGGCCATGAGCCACCCCACCCGAAAGTCGCGGGCTGTGCCCGTCCGCCGCCTCGGGTTCCTGCTCGTGCTTGCGTGGTCCGCCGCCGTCCGGGCCGACCCGGTGATCTCGGAGTTTCTCGCGGCCAATACGAAGACGAACGCCGACAACGACGGCGCGTATTCGGACTGGATCGAAATTTTCAATCCGGACCCGGTGCCCGCCAGCCTGGCCGGTTGGTCTCTCACCGACAGTCCGACCGACAAGAAAAAGTGGTCATTCCCGGCCGTCACCGTGCCGGCCGGGGGCTACCTCCTGGTCTGGGCGTCCAATGAAAACCGCCGGGATCCCGCCAAGCCGCTGCACACGAATTTCGTGCTGAACGCCGCGGGGGACTATCTGGCCCTCGTCCAACCCGACGGCACGACGGTCGCCACGGAATTTGCCCCGGCCTTTCCGGCCCAACGGGAAGACCTCTCCTACGGCGTCACGCAGCCGGCGGCCTCCGACGAGACGGCGGTCCGCGGCTATTTCCGCACGCCGACCCCCGGCACGCGTAATGGCGGCGCCACCACGCTTTTTCTGCCGGAACGCGTCGGGTTTTCCCGCGCGTCGGGCCCGTTCACCGACACCCTCACGGTGAGCTTGTCCGGGGCGGCCGCGGGCCAACGGATCCGGTATGTCGTCGCGCCGCCCGCGACCGGCGGCGCCGCCGTGCCCGAGCCCGGCCCCACGGCCGCCGTGTACACGGGCCCCCTCACGATCTCGGCCTCGTCGCTGGTGCGCGCGATGGTCTACGCCGCGGACAACGTTGCGACGGGCGATCCGACGACGGCGCATTACGTCCGCCTGGCGACAACCGGGGCGGCCCGGCTCGACCCGTTTTCCAGCCAACTGCCGTTGCTGGTGATCGACACCCACGGCTCGGGTCCGCTGGTGAAAGCCGACGGGGTGCGCCCCGGCTGGATCTACACCTGGCCGCGGCCCGCGACGGGCGGGACCACCCTGACCGCCGCGCCGGCGGCGGTGAGTTCGGTCGGAGTCAATGTGCGGGGCGCGTCCTCGGCCGAATTCCCGAAGAAGAGTTACACGGTGCGGCTCGACGACACGCTGGGCCGCGACCACCCCCTGCCGCTCTACGGCCTGCCCGCCTTCGAAAACTGGACTCTGATCGGCCCGTGGAATTACGACCGCACGTTCCTCAACAACGCCTTCATTTATGCCCTGAGCAACCGGCTCGGCCGCTGGGCGGCGCGGACGCAATTCGTCGAAGTGTTCTTCAACGCCAACGGGGGCGATCTCGATGCGGGCGACTACGTCGGCATCTACGTTTTGACCGATTCGCTCCGCATCGAACCGAAGCGCGTGGATCTCGCGAAGCTCGAGCCCACCGAGGTGGGGCCTAAAAAAATCACGGGCGGGTACCTGCTCAAAATCGATCTGCCGGACCCCAACGAGTTCAACTTCCAGCTGCGGCGCGGTTTCCCCGGCCTGCCTTTCGCCCTCGCCGTCAGCCAGCCGAAACTCGCCGATTTGGCCTCGGCCCAGCGGGACTACGTCAAGAATTTCGTCCAGGGGTTTGACGACGCCCTGACCGCGAACGTCGCGTCCGGCTGGCGCAATCGCACCCACCTCGACTCCATCGACCGCGCGTCCTGGGTCGACCACCACATCCTGAATGTGCTCGCGATGAACGTCGACGGACTGGCGCGGAGCACCTACCTGACCAAGGACCGCGAGGGGCGCCTGAACGCCGGACCGGTCTGGGATTTTGACCGGGCCCTGGGCGGCGGCGATCCGCGGTCGCAGAATTACGAAGTATGGATGGGGGACAACGGCGCGACCGATTACTGGACCTACGGCTGGTGGGGCCTGCTCGCCCAAGACCCGGAGTTTCTGCAGGCGTGGGTGGACCGGTGGCAGCTCCTGCGCCGCACGGAACTCTCCGCGCCGAGTCTCGGCGCCCTCGTCGATGCGCTGGCCGGGCAGATCGGCCCCGCGGCCGCGGCCCGCGATGCCGCGCGCTGGCCGGACAACGCGCCGCGCTTCGCCGGCGGGTGGCAGGGCGAAGTCGATGCGCTCAAAGCCTGGCTCGCCCGCCGCGCCACGTGGATCGACACCCATTTCGCGGCCGCCCCGGCCGTCGTCGCCGGCGCCGGCACGCTCACGGTGACGCCTGCACCGGGTACTCAGCTCGCTTATACGACCGACGGCACCGACCCGCGCGCCCTGGGCGGCGGCCCGGGGCACGGCGTGCGCGTCGTCGCCGGGTCGGTCACGGTCCCGGCCACGGCCGATCTCCAGGCGCGCAGCTACCGGCCGAATTTCGTCTCGTCCGACGGTCCCACGACCCCATGGAGTTCGGCCGTCGGTGGCGGGCGGTCCTCGCCCCTGACGCCGCGTCCCCGCCTCGCGAACCTCTCCAGCCGCGGCTTCATCGGCACCGACGAGAATATTCTGATCGCGGGCATCGTCGTGAACGACACCGCGGGCAAGCACTACCTCGCGCGCGCCGCCGGGCCCGCACTCACGGCGTTTGGCGTCGCCGGCGCGCTGGCGCAGCCGGTGCTCCGCATTCTCGACGACAAAGGGCGCGAGCTCGCCCGCAACAGCGCCTGGGAGTCCGGACCCGACGGCGACGACCTGGCCGGGCTGACGAAGGCGGTGGGGGCGTTTCCGTTTGCGAAAGGCAGCAAGGACGCCGCGTTGCTCGCCCGCCTGCCCGCCGGACAGTTTACGTTGCAGATTTCCAGTGCGAACACGGGCACGGGTGTCGGCCTCGTCGAGCTCTACGAAATCGACCCCGGGATCGGCCGCACCCTCAACCTCTCCACCCGCGGCCTCGTGCGCGCGGGCGAAGAACTCATGATCGGCGGCGTCGTGGTGCGCGGCCCCGCCCCGAAGCGCCTGCTGATCCGGGCCATCGGTCCGACCCTGGGCGTGTTCGGGGTCGCGGGCACGCTGGCCGATCCCGTGCTAACCCTCTTCAACGGCGCCGGCGCACAGATCGCGACGAATGACGACTGGAGCACGCGGGCGGGGGCCGCCGCGGCCGCCACCGCCCCGGAAGTCGCAGCCGCCGCGGCGGCTGTCGGCGCCTTTGCCCTCGGCAGCGACACCAAGGATGCCGCCTTGCTGCTCACGTTGCCCGAAGGTCCCTACACCGCGCAGATCACCGGCAAGGGCACCGCAAGCGGCGTGATGCTGCTGGAAATTTACGAGGTGCCGTAGCCCGGCGCGCGGGTTAACGCACCACCACGTCGACGTGCTCGCCGGGCCTCAGCCCGAGGCTCACCGGCAGCGCGAACTCCACGCGCAGGGCCGTCTCCGGCGCCGGGGTCGGCGGCAGACGCATCGCGGCGAGCACGGAGGGAGAAATCGTTTCCAAGGCGGCGCCCACCTGGGTGATCGTCGTCACAGCCACTTTCGCCGGCGTGCTGCGCGTGCGGATTTCCGCGGTCATCCCGGGCTTCGGGTCAAAGGCCAGCGGTTGGCGCACGTAACCGGTGAGGCGCGCCGGTTTGGTCGCCGTGACACGCAGGACCGCTTCGCCCGCCACGACCGCCTCGCCCTCGCGGCGCAGCACGAGGGAGACGACGCCGTCGATCGGCGAGACCAGCGGCACGGGGGAAAGTTGTTCTTCGGCGAGGCGGAGTTTCGCCTCCTGCACCTTGATCGCCGCGGCCAGGGCGGACTCGCCGGACAATTCCGCCGCCGTCGCACTCGGCGCATTCTGACCGCTCAAAATCGGTTCCAACCGGGCGATCATCCGGTTCGTTTCGTCCTGCTGCGCCACGAGGCTGTCGCGCGTGATCTTGAGTTGCGTGTAGGCTTCGTCGGTCACCAACCCGGCGCGATGCAGCGGTGCGGTGCGGGCCAAGTCCGCCTCCGTCTGCTGCAGGCGGCCCTGCAGGGCGGCCCGCTCGACCCGCTGCCCCATCCAGTCGAGTTGCATCCGCGCCAACTCCAGCACGACGCGCTGGCGGTCGGTCGCCCCCGCCATCGTGGCGCCCAACATCGCGACGTCGGCCCGGATCACCGCCAGCGTGGCGTCAAGCAGGCGGGGATTGGCCGCGGCGATGTGGCCCAGCACTTCGCCGGCGCGGACTTTTTGGTGCAGGGCGACCTTCAGCCCGGCGACGACGCCGGCCTGGGTCGCCCGGGAATCCGCTCCGGAGATTTCCGCTTCAGCGACCAAGGTCGCGGGAGCCACGGCATCACCCCACATCCAGGCCACGAGCACGATCGCGGCGACAAACATCGCGCGGGGCAGATAGAGCAGCCGGACTTCGCGCCAGCGTTGGGCGGGCGGCGTAGGGATCGGCGGGAGCAGACGTGGGTCCATGAGATTAGATTTCGGATTCGTCGGCGGCCTGGACGCTCGCCACGCGGTCGACGCCCGGCAGTTCGGCCAGTTCGCTCAGCAGCTCCGCCGCACGCGCCGGATCGCGCAGCAGCACCCGGTAGGAGAGATTGGCGGCTTCCGTGCCTTTGCCGAAATTCTGGTTGGCGATATGCACGCGCAGGCTGTGGCGCGTGAGCAGCTTTGTGACCGCCCCGAGTTCCGAGGCCGGCCGGGTCCAGCGCAGATTGAGGATCAGATCGAAGCGGTGGCGCGTGCCGGAGGCCGTCATCCAGAGGAAGACGAACAGGCCGGAAACCGCGAGCGCCCCGACGATCGCCGAGGAAAATTTCTGGGTGCCGCAGGCCGTGCCGAGGATGATCACCGCGAGCACGTAGCAGGTGTCGAGGGTGTCGCGGAGCACGTTGCGGAAGCGCACGACCGCAAACACCGCGATCAGGCCGAACGCCGTGATGAGGTTGTTCGCCATCACGATCAGCACGAGGGCGACGAGCACCGGCAGCACGATCAGCGAGACGACAAACGAGCGCGAATAGGACACGCCCGAATGCGTGAAGACATAGACCCACGCGATCAGCTGGCCAAACAGGTAGGCCAAGGTGAGCGCGATGATCAGCGCCTGAAAACTGGTGGGGGCGGAGGCGTGGTCGCCTTGGAGGAGGGCATTCATTGGCGATGGGGACCGAGGGAACGGCGGACGGCGGCGGAGGCATCGAGCCAGGGGGCGCTGGTGGCGGTGGAGGTCACGGCGTTGCCCCACTCGAAGCCCGAGCGGCGGCGGGCGACGCGTTGCTCGCCCAGCATCTCCACCCCCCGGACGTATTTCGCGGCGCCCGAACTTTTCAGTTCGAAGCCCCGCACCATTTCGATCAGCCACGTCGGCATGCGTTCGGTAAATTTCAGTTCGAGGATCACGGCGCCGGCAAACACCTCGACCGCGTCCATGATTTCGGTGCCGAGCTCGCCGCCGAACTCCGTCCCGATCCGCACGGCCCGGTCGATCGTCACCCGGACCGTCGCGTCGGCGTTGACGTAGGCTTCGCGCAGATAGGCGTTGTGGGCCCGGGGTGCGGCCTGGAGCCGTTCGACCAGATGCCAGAAATCGAGCAGGTCGGCCCACTGCCGGTCGCTCCACTTGTACAGATGTTCGGGCATCGGACTTTCGCCCGCGAGCAACGAGTGCACGGCCTCGCGCTTCACCCGGGCGCGCTGCTTCACGATCCCATCGTTGATCCGGCGCTTGATCTCGAAAAACACCGGCGACTGCGGATCCTCGTCGTAATAGCGGATGCGGAGTTTGAACCGGTTGCGGTCTCCGTCATTGGCGGCGCGATACGTCGCCAGTTGGTTCGAATCGAGGTAGAGAGTGTGGACGGAGTAGGAGTGGTCCGGTTTGCCCAGCGCATTTTCATCCGGCTCCAAATAGCTGCTCAGATAGCTCCGGATCGCCAAGGCCTCGTCCTCGCGGATCAAATATTTTATTTCGCGCCTTTGGCGTTGGGCCCGGTCGGTCGACATCTCGGGTGCAGGTTTTGCGCGGAGGCTTAATCCACGCAATGCCAAATTCGAATACGCCAATTGAATTCGACTTGTCCGCGCGGTGGCCAGTAACTCCGCCGCATGACCCGACGAATCGCCACGCTCGTCTGCCTCGCCCTCGCCTCCCCGGTGCTGCCACCGCTCACGGCGCAGACGGTGACCCTCGGCGGCACCGCTTTTTCCTCCAAGGGACTCGTCGGCGTCGGCCGCGTCGCCGCGGCGCAAAAAGACAAATGGGGCGAAACCTTTGGCTCGCTCTCGGGCCTCGCCGTCGACCTGCGCACCTGGCGGCGCAGCGCCGACGGGGTGTACAGCGGAAGCTTCTACGCGCAACCCGACCGGGGCATCACGCGGTCGGGCGCCGCGACGAACTACACGCCGCGCACCCACCGGCTCGACGTCTCCTTCCTCCCTGCCCCGAACGGAGCCTCCAACCAGATCCAGCTCGGCATCTCCCTGGCCGAAACGACGCGGCTCACCGAGGCGAACGGCACGTTCCTCACGTCTCTCGATCCCGCGACCACCCCGGCCGGCCTCGGCACGCGCCCGGGTTTCCCCGTGTTGCCGCAAGCCTCCACCGGCCGGCTGTCGATCGATCCCGAGGGCCTCGTGCTGCTGCCGGACGGCTCATTCTTCCTCTGCGACGAATACGGGCCCTACCTTTACCGCTTTTCCGCCGCCGGCGTGCTGCTCGGCGCGATCCGGCCGCCGGAGGCGTTGATCCCGAAGCGCGGCGGACGCGACTCCTTCTCCGCCGACAACCCCGCTGCGGGCCAGCCCTCCCCGTCGCCCAACGAGCCGACCACGGGCCGCGAAAACAACCAGGGCTTCGAGGGCCTCGCCGCGTCGCCGGACGGTCGCACTCTGTATGTGCTGATGCAGTCCGCCGCGCGCCAGGACGGCGGAGCCGGCGGCAGCAGCCTGCGGAGACATACGCGGCTTCTCGCCTATGATATCGCCAATCCCGCCGCCGCCACGCTCAAGGGCGAATGGATTTTGCCGCTGCCGCTCTACACCCAAAGCGGCGTGCAACAGGTCGCGTCCGTCGGGGAACTCACGATGCTCAACAGCCGCCAGTTTCTCGTCCTGGTGCGCGACGGCAACGGTCGCGGCTCAAGCTCGACCGCTTCGCTCTACCGCGCCGTGCTCGTCTACGATTTGACCGGCGCCACCAATCTTGCCGGCACCGCCTTCGACACCGCCGGCACGCCCGTCGCCCCGAACGGCATCCTCGCGGCCTCCGTCACCCCCGCCACGTCCGCCGTCCTGATCAACCTCAACGACAATACCGAACTGGTGAAATTCGGCCTGAACAACAGCGCGTCGAGCAACAGCAACACGTTGGCCGAAAAGTGGGAAAGCCTCGCCCTCGCGCCCGCCCTCGATCCCGCCGCGCCCGACGATTTCTTCCTCTTCGTCGGCAACGACAACGACTTTTCCACCACGGATGGCTTCCAGGACGGCGCGGCGTTCCGGGCCTCGCTCAGCACCGATTCGATGATTTTGGTGTATCGCCTGACGCTCGGCGCGCGGCTGGTCAACATCTCCAGTCGCGCGCTCACCGGCGCCGACGGCGACGCGCACTTCGCCGGCTTCGTCGTGTCGGGTGCGCGGGCCAAGACCTTCGTCGTCCGCGGGATCGGCCCGGGCCTCGCGGCCTTCGGCGTGCCCGGCACCCTCCCCGATCCCGTGCTCCAGATCTTCGATGCCAACAACCGGCTCGTGCTGGCGAACGACAATTGGAACCAGGGCTCGCTCGTCGCCGATCTGCGCGCGGCGACGGCCCTCGTCGGCGGCTTCGCGCTCGCCGAGAACAGCCAGGATGCCGCCGTGCTCCTCTCCCTCGATCCCGGCGCCTACACGGTGCAGATCGCCGACAGCAGCGGTCGCAGCGGCGTGAGTCTCGCGGAAGTTTACGAGGTGCCGTAAGTCACGGGGGAGCGGGCCGCGCCACGCCGCCGTCCAACGCCACGATCTGGCGCAGGCGCCGGCCGATGGTTTCGGCCACGGCGATCAGTTCTTCGGCCTCGGCGGCGGGGAGGTGGGCGCGACAATGGCGCGACCATAGCCCGAGCCAGGCCTGGAAATGGCGTTCCTCCAGCCCGAGGGGCCCATGCTTCTGCGGCATCGCGCCGCGGTAGAGCACCGGGCCGCCCGTCGCGCCCGACCAGAAGTCGGCAATTTTCTCGAGGTGCGCCGGCCAATCGGCGATGTGCGCGGCGAAGATCGGCGCAATCTCCGTGTGTTGGCGGACGTCGGCGTAGAAATAGGTGAGCAGGTGCTGCAGTCGCGGCCGGCCGCCGAGGCGGTCGAACAACGGGGCGGAAGCGGCGGGTGCGATATCGGACATGGCCAAAGTGGGCATCAATCACCCCTTGCGGAAGGAATTCATTTTCACGGAGCGCACAGAGTTCCGAACCGAGGTCCCGGAGCCAAACCCCTTGTCCGCTCTGTGCCCGCTGTGGGCTCGGCTCCGTGCCCGCTGGGAAAGAAGTTTGGTCAAGTTGAGTTTGGACTATCCGCGGCAGAGAGCGGGCCGGCGCGGAGGCCAGACGCCGCGCACGACAGGGCTGTCTAGACCTCGCCGAGGTTCCGGCGCAACTGCGCGGCGAGGGCCGGCGCATCCAGCACGGTGATCGTGCGGGCCCCCACCGTAATGGTTTTTTGGTCACGCAGCCGGGCCAGGGTGCGCGACAGGGTCTCGCTGCTCGTGCCGAGTTCGGCGGCCAGCACGCGCTTGGTGCCGGAGAGCTGGATCACGCCGCCCGCCGCCGTGTGGCTGTGCTTGACGAGCCAGTTGAGCAGCCGCGTCTCCACATCCTTCAACGTCAGGTCGTCGAGCATGCCGACCAGCACGCGCAGATGGCTGCTCATCGAGCCGAGCATGCGCAGCGCGAGATCGGGGCGGCGGGCGATCAGCGCCAGAATCGGGACTTTGGGAATCAGCAGCACGGTGCCGGCTTCCACGGCGCGGGCGTTGGCGGGATAGCCGGTCGGCGAGGCGAGCGAGGCTTCCGCGAACGACTCACCGGACCGGAATACGTGGATGACCTGCTCCTTGCCGCCGGCGCTGACGCGGTGGACGTTCACCGCGCCGCTCTGCACGAGATAGCAGCCCCGCGCCGGCTCGCCCTCGTGAAACAGGTAGTCGCCCTTCGCCAGGGTCTGGCTGACCGTGAAGGCGGCGATGACCGCGAGATCCTCGGGCGGCAGGCCGGAGAAAAGTTGGCAGCAACGCAACGACCCCATCAGGCCGGTAAGTTTCAGATCGGTGGAGCGCGGGGTCGGAACCATCGGGGGCAAGCTGACCGGCCTTGCGCCGGGATGTCGCGCGCAAAATGCCGCGCCCCGGCGTTTCGTCGGCGGACCGCGACCGGCGGCGCCGGACACTCCCGGCGGGATCACTCCTTTGAGAAATTCACCGCCCACGCGCCGTCGGCCCGGCGCTCCATCGTCGCGAGAAAGCCCTCGCTTTTGAGCAACTCGATCAGCGGGGCGGGCATGAAGGGCGCGATGATCGTCACGCCGTGGCCCGGCGTCAGCGCGTCCACGCGTGCCCGGATCAGCGGAAACGGTTCTTCACCCCGGGCCAGGTTCGGACGGACGTCGAAAATTTTGAAGGCGGTGGGTTTCATGCGGAGCGGTGGAGCGGCGAGGCGGTGGGGGGATAATCGGATTGCGGCGGAAGGCCCGTCAAGCGGTGCGACGGCGGAGCGGCGGGCGAGGACTACGGAGCGAGTTGAAAGCCCCGATCGGCGTCGAGCGTGAGCACGGTCAGCCGGCCGGGGCGGGCCGTGATTTCGGCGGTCCACGACTGGCGCGGGGCCGCGGGATCGGCGTGAGTCGCCACGTGCACGGCGAGGCGATGCGCGCCCGGGGCGAGTAATAGGCGGAGTTCGCCGACGGAGGCGCCGTCG
>CAJAYO010000251.1 GCA_903948415.1 uncultured Opitutia bacterium
CGGCCGCCCGCGAGCCGCGTGCCCCCGATCACCACCACCGCGATCGCGTCACGTTCGAGGCCGAGGCCCATGCTCGGATTGCCCGAGCCCGCGTAGAGGGTCACCCAATACCGGCCGCCGCGGCGAACCCGCGACGAGACCGGAGGGTTTTCCTCGGGGGTAGCGACGCGACGGACATCGCACCCCGCGACCCCGTTGCGCGCCCCCCTCCCGGGGCGGAATGGTCAAGCGCCGGGAAAGCACCGGGAAAGGAGCCCGGGGCTCGACGTCACCGTCATTCGCCTTGCCGCGCCGCAGGCACCCACGCATAAGCCCAACCTCTGACGATGAATATCCACCCGGCCAAAGACGCGTTTTTGACCCTCGCCGCCCAAGGCAACGTCATTCCCGTTTACACGGATCTGATGGCCGATTTCGAAACCCCGGTGTCGGCCTATGCGAAGCTGAAAACCGCGGGCCCCTCCTATCTTTTCGAATCCGTGGAAGGCGGCGAAAACCTCGCCCGCTACAGTTTCATCGGCTGCCGGCCGCGGAAGATTTTCATCTGTGGCCCGGACACGACCGAGATCCGCGTGCCGGGCCAGCCCGCCCAAACCGTCCCGACGCCGCGCGACCCGCTCACGCTGATCGAGGCGGAGATGAGCGGCTACCACCCCGTGGCGCTGCCCGGCCTGCCGCGTTTCACCGGCGGTGCCGTGGGCTTCGTCGGCTACGAGTATGTCACGCGCATCGAACCGAGTGTGCCGGCGGCGGCCGTGGACGACCTGGGCACGCCCCTGCTCTACTTCATGCTGTCGGATTCGTTGCTGATTTTCGACCGCGCCAAGCAGACCCTCCGCCTCTGCGTCAATGCCCACCTCCGCGGCCGCGACGCCGGCGCCGCCTACGACGCCGCCGCGACGGAATTGCGCGAGCTTTACGCGCTGCTGCGCCAGCCGCGCGAACTGATCCCGGCTCCGCTCGTCGACACGCCCAATCTCACCGTGCCGCCCGGCAATTTCACCCAGGCGCGGTTCGAGCAGGTCGTCGAGGACGGCAAAGAGTATATCCGTTCGGGCGACATCATTCAGTTCGTGCCCTCGCAGCGCTTCACGCGTGAGTTCAAAAAGTCCCCGCTCGACCTCTATCGGGCGCTGCGGACGGTCAATCCCTCGCCCTACATGTTCATTCTGGAGGCGGGCGATTTCTCCATCGTCGGGGCCTCGCCCGAGGTGCACGTGCGCCTCACGGACGGCCTCGTCGAGATCCGACCCATCGCCGGCACACGCAAACGCGGGGCGACGCACGCCGAGGACCTCGCCTTGGAAAAGGAACTGCTCGCCGACGAAAAAGAGCGCGCCGAACACCTCATGCTCGTCGATCTCGCCCGCAACGACATCGGCCGCGTCTGCCAATTCGGGAGCGTGAAGGTGCCGGAGATGATGGTCATCGAACGTTACTCGCACGTCATGCATATCGTGTCGCAGGTCGAGGGGCAGATCGCGCCCGACAAGACGGCCTACGACCTGATGCGGGCGACGTTTCCGGCCGGCACCGTGAGCGGCGCGCCGAAGATCCGCGCCATGCAGATTATCGCCCACTACGAGCCGACCCAACGCGGCTTCTACGCCGGGGCCCTCGGCTATTTCGGCTACGACGGCAACAGCGACACCTGCATCATGCTCCGCACCGCCCTGTTGAAGGACGGCAAGATCCACATCCAGGCCGGCGCCGGCATCGTCGCGGACTCGGTGCCCGTCTCCGAGTACCAGGAGACGATCAGCAAGGCATCGGCGCTGCTCAAAGCCGTGGCCATGGCCGAGCAGTTCTGACCGCCGCGGGTGGGACGCCCGGGGCGGCGGGGCGGCCCGTGTGACGCAATCGTTACCATTGGGGCCTAGCCGTGGCCCACCGTTGCGCCAATGTTGCGCACGCCCCGGGAAAACAAAGTGCATCCACCCTCTGCGGTTGCGCGTTACTCAGATGGAACAGCGTTAGCTACAGATCCGGGAACAAACCACCCACTCCTGCCTCTAACGCTCACTGAGGTCTCCCACACATGCCTTCGAAAACCAAATCGCTCCGCTCTCTCAACGCCGCTGACGATCACGCCGCCTCCGAGGCCTCGACCGCCACCCTGAACGCCGCGCCCATGGACGCGCCGCCGTCCTTTCTCGAAAAGGCCGACCGTGCGGCCCCCGATGCGCCCATCGCCCACGGGGAACGCAGCAACCTCCAACTCTACCTGCAGGAAATCGGCAAGACCGCCCTCCTGACGATCGAGGACGAGATCCGGCTCGCGAAGCGCATCCGCCGGGGCGACAAGGCCGCCCGCGATCACATGATTTCGGCCAATCTCCGTCTCGTGGTGAAGATCGCGATGGACTACAAAGATTTCGGCCTCCCGCTCCTCGACTTGATCAGCGAAGGCAACATCGGCCTCATCAAGGCCGTCGAGCGCTTCGACCCGCGCAAGGGCGGCAAGCTCTCCACTTACGCCGCCTGGTGGATCAAACAGTCGATCAAGCGCGCCCTCGCCAACCAGAGCAAAACCATCCGCCTGCCCGTGCATCTCGTGGACAAGATCTCCAAGATGCGCCGCACGGCGATGAAGCTCACCGAGGAACTCGGCCGCGAGCCGACCGACGAAGAGTTGGCCATCGAACTCCAGATCCCGACCTCCAAGGTCGCCCACCTCAAATCCGTGAGCGTGCGCCCCGCGTCCCTCGACGCGCCGATCGGCGAGAGCGGCGATTCGGGCACCTTCGGGGAAATCGTCGGCGACGACAACGCGGTCAGCCCGTTCGACGGACTGCGCGACAAGAACCTCAACAGCGACCTGCACGCGATGGTCGATTCGCTCGACAAACGCGAAGCCGAGATCATCAAACTGCGCTTCGGCCTCGACGGTCGCGACGAACTCACCCTCGAGGAAGTCGGCCAGAAGTTCAACGTCACCCGCGAACGCATCCGCCAGCTCGAATATCTCGCGCTGACGAAAATGCGGAAGGCGATGGTCAAGCACGAGGCCGTCCGCACGGTCGAGGAGATCGAAGAAGAAGACCGTCAACGCGAGCGCATGGCCGTCATCCGCGAATTCGTCGAGAGCAAGACGAAGAAGCAGGCGAAGGCCGGCGCCGGCCGGAACTGACCCTCGTTTCACTCGAGAGGGTTCTCAGCGCCTGATCGCGCGGCGGTGCGAAGCGGCGGACTGGGGAAAGCCCAAGGCGCTCGGTGAGATTGCTCGGCGCCTTAATCCTTCGGTCTGGAAGAAACCGAGCTTCGAGCTCGCCGCCGGTGGCTTGATCCGAGCCGAAATCGACCCGCGCTTCATCCGCCGGCCCGGGGCCCGCAAGACCAGGCTCCCCCAAGCCATCGGCGGCGAGGTACCCAAGGAAGGCTTTGTCGTCTGCGACCACTCAATCGGGTGAGCGCCCCCCCCCCTGGCCGACGTTGCCCCCCAGCAGCGCGACCGGGTGAGCAACCCACGGATCCCAACCGACTTGACCAGCATTGACGGCCGGGGGCTGCGGGCGCTGCCCAAGCACTCCGGAGCATGCCGCCTCGATGGTGTAATCCTCGCCGTTGATCCTGGCGGGACGGTTCGAGGACGATTCGAGGACGATTCGAGGACGATTCGAGGGCCTCCGGGTGGGCGGTAGGGCCGTCAACCCAAGCCGGGCGACCCCGGCGATGGCGCGGCGGCGTGCGCTGGGCGTGCGCGCCCGGAGGGGGCCCTGCCGACCGCCCGGCCCGCGGCGTCCCGCTGGCACCTCACCCACGCCGGATCCTGGCGGGATCCTTCCGGGATCCTTCCGGGAAGCTGGCCGGATCCTTGCGGGACGATTCGAGGGCCTCCGGCTGGCGAAAGGGCCGTCAG
>CAJAYO010000252.1 GCA_903948415.1 uncultured Opitutia bacterium
AACAGGGAAAAAAGCATGGCAGGAGTCAGGTGGTGCGAAGGAAAATCACAAGCCCGGGGAAAGCCGAGGTCGCGCCATCCGGGCGATCTGGCCGGACTCCGCGGGTGTGGCGCCTCCGCCCCTGGCGCCTCTGGTCTCTCCGCCCCGTGCCCTCCCCGGACTCTCTTCCGCAACGCATAGCCGTCTTTTCCCAAAATCCGCCGAGCCTTTGCCCGGCAAAGCGGGCACCCTCACCGCCCGACCGTCGCCGGCGGCTCCCGCCCCACCACCGTCTCCCCCCTTTGCGCGAATGACTCCGTCCGCCCCGTTGCCCTTCTTTGCCCCCGGCCGATTTCCCGCGCGCGGGTTTGCCCGGCTCCTCGGCGCCCTCGGCGCGTTGACGGTCACGACTGCCGGCGCCGAGCCCGCGGCAGCGACCGGCCCGGAGCCCACCGGAAGCCGCACCATCCCCGACCTCGCTCTGACGCTGCTCTGGGTTAAGCCGGGCGCGTTCACGATGGGCAGCCCGCCCGACGAACCCAACCGCCACAAAGCCGAGGGCCCGCCGCGCCGCGTCACCTTGACGACCGGTTTCTGGCTCGGGAAAACCGAGGTCACGCAAAGCCAGTATGAGGCAGTCGACGGCGCCAACCCGAGCCGGTTCACCGACGTGGGGAAAAACGCTCCGGTCGAGCGCGTCTCGTGGCTCGATGCGATGGCCTGGTGCAAGAAACTCACCGCGCGCGAACGCGCCGCCGGACGCCTGCCCGCCGGCTACGCCTACACGTTGCCGACCGAGGCGCAGTGGGAATATGCCTGCCGCGCCGGGACGACCGGCGACTATGCCGGCAACCCCGACGCGATGGCCTGGCATGACCAGAACAGCGGCGAAACGACGCACCCCGTCGGCCTGAAAGAGCCCAACGCCTGGGGCTTCCACGACATGTCCGGCAACGTGCTCGAGTGGTGCCTCGACTGGTATGGCGACTACCCGCGCGGCGCGGAGACGGACCCCGCCGGACCGGACTCGGGCCACTTCCGCATGGCGCGCGGCGGCAGCTGGCGCATGAAAATCGCGGTCGGCCGTTCCGCCGCCCGCGCCGGCGGTTCGCCAGCGCGCCGCGACTACACGCTGGGCTTCCGCCTCGCCCTCACCGCCGGCCACTAGCGCCCGGTCCGCTCCGCCCCGGCCTCACGACCCGATCGGGTGCCACGTCGTCTTGAACTCCAGCGTCGCGCGCACGGCATAGACGCTCTGCGCCGCGTCATCGAACCAGTCGGTCGCCTCCTCGACTTTGATGAGGTGCAGCCGCTTGAGGCTGTCGGCCGCCCCGAGCCCGAGCACCTTCCGTTCGTCGGCATTCGCCACGCCGCTGAGCGCGCGGAGGTGCGTGTGCGTCGCAAACGTCGGCACCAGCTCCTGGCGAAACCCGGTGAGCAGATTGACAACGCCGCCCGGCAGATCGCTCGTCGCCAGCATCTCGCCCAGCAGAATCGCCGGATACGGCTGCGCCGTCGACGCCAGCGCGACCACGGTGTTGCCGCTGGTGATGGCCGGTGCGATGAGCGACACGAGCGCCAGCAGCGGCGCCTCCTCGGGCGCGAGCACGCCCACAATGCCCATCGGCTCGGTGACGGTGAAATTAAAATACGGCGCGGCCACCGGGTTCACGTTGCCGAGCACCTGCTCGTATTTGTCGGTCCAGCCCGCGTAGTAAACGAGCCGGTCCACGGTCGCCGCGACCTCCCGCGCCGCCGCGGCCTTCGCGGCGCCGCCGAGCGCGATCGCGTCGGCCATCTCGGCCGCGCGCGCCTCCAGCATTTCGCCGAGACGGTAGAGAATCTGGCCGCGGTTGTAGGCCGTGCGCTTCGCCCACCCGGGACCGGCCTTGGCGGCGGCCTCGACGGCGTTGCGCAGGTCCTTGCGCGTGCATTGCGGGATGTTGCCGAAGAAATTTCCGGCGGCGTCCTTCAGCGGATACACGCGCGCGCTCTCGGAACGGATGAACGCGCCGCCGACGTAGGCTTTCGGAGTCTTGGTGATGGGAAGGCGGGACATGGTGAATGATGATCGAATTTCTTGCCCAGAGGCTACAGAGGAGACACGGAGCGGAGTCCTTGGTTTGGCTCTGTGAACTCTGTGCTCCTCCGTGTTCTCTGTGTCGAAGATTGGTCAGACCAGCTTGCAGTAGTCGAGCAGGCCCTGCCGACCGCCTTCGCGGCCGAAGCCGCTTTCCTTGTAACCGCCAAACGGCGACGTCGGATCGAATTTGTTGAACGTGTTCGCCCAGACCACGCCGGCCTTGAGTTCCGTCGACATCTTGAGGATGCGCGAACCCTTGTCGGTCCATACGCC
>CAJAYO010000253.1 GCA_903948415.1 uncultured Opitutia bacterium
CAACGACGTGCAGCTGAGCCTGGAGGCGGTGACGCTGCCGAAGGTGCTGAAGGCGGCGGGCTACGACACGGGGGCGATCGGCAAGTGGCACATCGACGGGCACGGGCGCTCCAGTTTTATCCCGCGCGAGCGGCGGCAGGGCTTTGACTATTGGCAGGTGCTGGAGTGCACGCACGCCTACAACAATTCGCCCTACTACGGCGACACCCCGGAGCAGAAGACGTGGGCAGGCTACGATGCGTTTGACCAGACGAAGGCGGCGACGGCGTTCATGCGGGCGCGCGCGAAGGAGAAAGCCACCAAGCCGTTTCTCCTCTGGCTGGCGTGGGGTCCGCCGCACAATCCTTACGGCACGGCGCCGGAAAAATACCGCGCGCGTTTCGATCCGGCCAAGCTGCAGCTGCGGCCGAACGTGCCCGAGGCGTTTGCGGCGGCGACGCGCAAGGATCTTGCGGGCTACTACGCGCACGCGGCGGCGCTCGACGATGCGGTCGGGGATTTGCTGGCGACGTTGCGCGAGACCGGACTGGAGGAGAACACGATCGTCGTCTTCACGGCGGACCACGGCGACATGCTCGGGTCGCAGGGGATGATCCGGAAACAGAAGCCCTACGACGAGTCGGCGCGGGTGCCGATGTTGATTCGCTGGCCGGCCGGGCTCGGGAAAAAGGGGCGCGGGCTCGATGCGCCGATCAATTCGGAGGACCTGATGCCGACGCTGCTGGGGTTCGCGGGCATGCAGGTGCCGGCGGGCGTCGAGGGGCTCGACTATAGCGGCTACGCGCGCGGCGGGAAAAATCCCGGCGACGGGGCGACGGTGCTCACATGCGTGTCGCCGTTCGGGGAATTCGAGCGGCGCGTGGGCGGAAAGGAATACCGCGGGATTCGCACGACGCGTTACACCTAGGTGCGCGATCTGAACGGGCCGTGGCTGTTTTTCGACAACGAGACGGATCCGTATCAGATGAAGAATCTGGTCGGCAGCGCCGAGCCGGCGCACGCGAAGCTGCAGGCTGAGTTGGCGGCGTGGCTGGGGCGGAAGCTCAAAGCCAACGGCGATGCGTTTCTACGCGGGCCGGAGTATGTCGCGAAGTGGGGCTACACGACGGATCCGAACGGGACCGTGAAGTATCGGCCGTGAGGCGGGAGTAACGGAGCGGCGGTTTCCTACCGCCGAGGGGCGCGGGGAAAAGCGCCCCTCCGTTCGGACCGCTCGCGCACGCGCGCGGCTACGGACGGACCGAGGAGGCACAAAAAACGCGCCACCGGTGAAGGTGGCGCGTGAGGGAGAGACGAGACGGGCGGCCCGTTGAGGCCAACGCGCCCCGGCGCTTAGAATTTCTTCGTGATGTCGAGGTAGAGGAAGCGCGGGAGGAAATAGCTCGTCGCTTCGGCGTAGCCGGTCGAGGACGCCGTGCGGGGCGGGTTCTTGTCGAAGAGGTTGTTCGCACCGATCGTGACCTTCGTGGCGTAGGGCAGGTCGTAACTGAGCTGGAGGCCCGTCACGGTCTGTTGTTTCACGCGGAGCGTGCTCGGAGCGGCGTCCGGGAAGCCGGCGATGTAGTCGGCGGTGACGGCCGCGCCGAATTTCTGGTAGTTCCAAGCGAGACTGCCGTTGCCGCGGAAGTGCGGGACTTCAAACGTGCGCACGGTCTCCACGGCGGCGAGGTCGGGGCGGGTCTTGATGATCGCGTGGTAGATCGTGCTGCCGACGGCGCGGGCGGTGAACTTGCCGAGATTCTTCGTCGTGACGCGATACTCGGCGCTCAGGTCGAGACCCTTGGTGACGGCCGTGCCAAAATTCCCGATGACCTGGCGAATGCGGATGAGTTCGCCGGGGAGGTTGTTGGCGGTGTCGCTCGCGGTGGGCGCGGCGCGGTCCACGAACCCGGGGAAGAGCGTCGGGTTCGCGAGGATGATGGCGGGCGTGGCGGAGGCGCCGACGCGATCGCTCACGTCGACCTTGTAGTAATCGAGGCCGAACGAGAGGCCGGGAAACACGCGCGGCTGGATCTGCACGCCGTAGTTAAACGACTCGGATTTCTCGGGGCTGAGGAGCGGATTGCCGCCGGAGACGACCTGGCGCTGGCCGGTGGTGGTGTCGTTGGAATTGGAGCCGGGACGGCCGGCGCGGAGCGGATCGGCGATGTTGAACACGACACTGGTGTTCACGGGCTGGTAGAGCTCGGCGAGCGACGGCGCACGGTAGCCCTTGCCCCAGGAGCCGCGGAAGGTCACCTGAGCGTCGAAGGGCTGCCAGCGGAGGCCGAGCTTCGGGACGGCGGTGTTGCTGAAGCCGGCGTCGTTGTAGTGCTCGGCGCGACCGGCGGCGTTGAGGTCGAGGGTCGCCAGGAACGGGATCTTCTGCGCCGGCGCCGCGAGCGGCAGGTTGAACTCGACGTAGGCTGCCGACACGCGACGGGAACCCTTGGACTGCGGCACGGGCGTCGACTGGTTGAGGAGCTGATCCTGGGTGCGGCGATCGCGGAAACGCTCGTCGCGCCACTCACCGCCGGTGGCGAGTTTGAGGTCGCCGGCGGACAGTTTGTAGACGGAACCGGTCGCCATGGCGCTGAGCGAGGTGAGCTCGGTGAAGGCGTCGCGGGTGCCGTTGGAGACGAGTTTCGCGAGGGTGGCGGGGTTGTTGGCAGGCGTGCTGCCGTTGTTGAACAGATTCAGCGCGGTGGCGCGGTTGGGGTCGGCGAGGGCGGCGTTGACGGCGGCCTGCGAAACCCAGCCGGCGACGAGGGCGTTGTGGGACGTCGAGCGGTTGTAGAGCACGGACGCATCGTAGGTCCAGGTGTCGGTGAGCTTGCCCTTCAGACCGCCGACGACGCGTTTGAACTCGTTCGTGGTCTCGGTGGCGCGCGGCCCGAGCTCGGTGAAGCGATAGAGCAGCGTGGCGCCGACAGCGGGGTCGTTGGTCACGGTGACGCCGAAGGGATTGTAGGCGGCATTGGCGGGGACGACGACGGTGTTGAGATTCGTGATCGGGCTCGCGGAGAGGTACTCGAGGTTGACGTTCTTCTGGTAGTTCACCTCGGCGTAAGCGGTGGCGGACGGCGAGAGTTCATAGCTGGCGGTGGCGAGGGCACCGGAGCGCGTGACGCGCGGCTGAGGGGTGAGCGCTTCGTTGATGTTGTGGCGATTGGCGGTCGGCGTGGTGGTGGTCGTCGTGGCGACGAACGAAGGCGGGAAGGCCGTCGACGTGGACGACACCGCGAAGGTGCGCCCGGCGGCGGCGGTGCCGGCGGGAATCACGGCGCCCGTGACGGGGTTGGTGCCGCCGACGGGAACGACGAACGTGCCGGGGTTCTGCGTCGTGGAGAGCGAGACGAGTTTCTGCGAGAATTCCGGGTATTGGATTTTCGCCTGATGCATGAAATTCGCGAGGGCGAAGACCTTCAGTTTGCCGCTCGTGGCGCCGGTGTAGACGCTGCCCTTGAAGGTGTTGGCGGCGATGCCACCGGGGAAGTCGCCGTAGAAGGCGCGGACGGTGGAGCCCTGGACGTTGTCCTTGAGGATGAAGTTCGCGACGCCCGCGACGGCATCCGCCCCGTAGACAGCGGAAGCCCCGTCCTTGAGGACTTCGACGCGGGCGAGGGCGTCGACCGGGATCATGTTGAGATCGACGAACTGGATGGTGCCGAGCGTGGCCGCACTGCCGCCCTGCGCGAAGGGAGCCGGGGTGAGGCGGCGGCCGTTGAGGAGGACGAGGGTGGAGTTGGCGCCGAGGCCGCGGAGCGAAACGGAGGCGGTGCCGGGCGAGGACGTGTTGACGCGGTTTTCGCCGAAGCCGTTGGCGCCGGCCTCGGGGATCTTTTTGATGAAATTGTAGAGGGAGCCGGTGGCGGCCTGCTCGATCTCGGCAGTCGTGACGACGCGGAGATTGGCGCCGCCGAGGGATTCGCCGGCGCGGAGATTGGAGCCGGTGACGGTGAAGGCTTCGAGCTTCACGGCTTCGGCAGCGCCGGGAGCGGCGGATTGGGCGAGCGCGAGCGCAGGCAGCGCGGTGGCGACAAGGAGGGATCGGAGGGTGTGGTGCATGGTCGGTGGATTGGTCGGTCTAAACAATAGCCGGGGGACTGATGACTTATTTCAGCCCCGCTGCAACTGCGGCGTTGATCCGGGTCGCAATGGCGCGGAGGCGGGTGCGGACCTCGGCGGGGTCGATCGTGAGGAGTTTGCGGTCCTGCATGATCACGCGGCCGTGGATGATCGTGGTCTTTACGTCTTTGGGGCCGGCGGCGTAGACGAGGGTCGAGTAGACGTCGAAGAGCGGGACGAAGGCGGTGCTCTCGTGGTCGAGGATGATGAGGTCGGCGAGTTTGCCGGGTTCGAGGGAGCCGAGGTCTTTTTCGCGGTGGAGGGCGCGGGCGCCGCCGAGGGTGGCCAGCTCGACGACCTTGAGGGCGGGCATGACGTTGCGGTCTTTGCGGTCGAGCTTGTGGAGTTTCGCGACGTACCCGAGCTGGCCGATGATATCGAGGGTGTTGCCGCTCATCGGGCCGTCGGTGCCGAGGCCGACCCGGAGGCCCTC
>CAJAYO010000254.1 GCA_903948415.1 uncultured Opitutia bacterium
AGCGCACGGCCCACCCCGATTCCCGCGCCTCAAAACCGCGCGTGCTTCAGCAAAAAATCCACGATCGGCGCCGGATCTTTCAAACTGTGCGGATGGTGGTCCACGCCGTCCTTCACGATCACCTGGATCGTGCCGCCGAGTTCGCGGTAACGGCGCTCCAGCACCGCCGTGTTCTCCGCGAGAGGCACCGTCTTGTCCGCCCCGCCGCACACCGACAAAATCGGCACGCCCGCCTTCGCCACCGCGGCGACATTGTCCAGCGGACCGCCCCGGAATCCCGCCACTGTTTCGGCCGTTAAACCGTAAGCCGCGAGACACTCGCGCCACTCCTTCGACTCCGGCTTTTTCCCCGGCCAGCTCCGGATATCGAGCACCGGCGCATCGAGGTAAAGCGCCGCGACCTGCCGCGGATGCGCCGCCGCATAGTTGAACGCATACAAGCCGCCCCGGCTGAAGCCCTCGAGCACCGCCCGTTTCGCCAGTCCCCGCTCCTTCGTCAGGTGGGCGTGAAACGCCTCCATCAGCGCGATCGCGCGCGGCGCGCCGTACAGATTCTTGGCATCCACGTAGGCCACGTGCCACCCGCGCGCCAGCAACGCGAGGTCCGCCTGCGGCTCGTGGCCGAAAAATTCCGTGCGCCAAATCCAGGGTCGGCCGGGCGCCGCCACTTTGGGCACCACCAGCCAGGCCGGCCGGCCCGCCACTGCGAAATCCATTCGCTCGTAGCCGTTCCACGCCGACTTTTTGTCATCCGGCCGGCTCCGCTCGGGGGGCGCGACACATCCCGCCATCAGGGCGCACGCCACCAGCCACACCGCGGTGATTTTCGTCATCCCCCACCCTCCGTCACCGCCCGCGCCCGGCGCAAGCGCGAAGCCCGCGCTCGATTTTTTCCCGCCACCCCTCCATCTCTCCCCCGCCCTTCCCCTTTCCCTTCCCCTTTCCCTTTCACTTCCCCTTTCCCTTTCTCTTCCCCTTTCCCTTTCCCTTTCCCTTTCACTTTCCCTTTCTCTCCGTCTTCCGCCTCCCGCTGCGCATGGCCAAACTCTACTTCTACTACTCGGCGATGAACGCCGGCAAAAGCACCGTGCTCCTCCAGTCGAGCTACAACTACCGCGAGCGCGGCATGCGCACGCTCCTCTTCGCGCCGTCCATCGATCACCGCGCCGGCCCCGGCCGCATCGAGTCGCGCATCGGTCTCCGCTCGAGCGCCATCTCGCTCACCCCCTCCGACAACCTCCTCACCCGCATCCGCACCGACCACCGCGCCGACCCCGTCGCCTGCGTGCTCATCGACGAGGCGCAATTCCTCACCCCCGATCAGGTCTGGCAGGCCACCGATGTCACCGACACCCTCGACATCCCGGTCCTCTGCTACGGCCTCCGCACCGATTTCAAGGGCAACCTGTTTCCCGGCAGCGCCACTCTCCTCGCGCTCGCCGACGATCTTACCGAGCTGAAAACCATCTGCCACTGCGGCCGCAAAGCCACGATGAATCTCCGCGTCGATGCCGCCGGCCATGCCGTCCGCGACGGCGCCCAGGTGGAAATCGGCGGCAACGACCGCTACGTCGCCATGTGCCGCCACCACTTCAAGGAAGCCCTCGCCGATCCCACGATCGTGCAGCACCGCCCGCCCGTCGCCTGACCCTCGGCGCAGCGTGTTTTCCCGCCAGCGGCGCCCAAGGTGGGCCGACCACTCCGCTGGCGGCGGCTCGTAGAGCGCGCACGGCGTGGTCGGCGAAGCCGCGCGCGGAGCGCACGGCCCACCCGGAGCCCCCGAACCCCGCACGAAACGGAACTGCGCCCATGACCCGTCCGCCCGTGTTTCGTGGCTTTACGTCCGCCACGGATTGCCGTGCCCTTGCGCTCGGCTTGCTGCCCACCGCCCGCTGCTCACCGTCCTGCGGCGCGCTCCACTCTTCATCTCCTTCCTTCCCTCCGCCATGCCCCCCGCCCTCTCCCACCTGATCTTCCTCGGCACCTACACGAAAAACGGCAGCCGCGGCATCTACTCGGTCCGCCTCGACGGCATCACCGGCGCCCTCTCGGCGCCCACCTTGGTCGCCGAAACCCCCGATCCCGCCTGGATCACCCTCTCGCCCGACCGGCGATTCCTCTACGCCCTCCACCCGTCGGCCGCCCAAGCCATCGGCTACACCGTCGATCCCTCGACCCCCGCGCTGACTCCGCTCCCCGTCGCCGCGCCGCCCCCGCCGCCCGCCCAACCGCCCTCGCACCTCGCCGTCGACGCCACCGGCCGCACCCTCCTCGCCGCCAACTACCGCGAAGGCTTCGTCGCCGCTATTCCCCTACGTCCCGACGGCACGCTCGGACCGGCCACGAAAATCCAGCACTCCGGCCACGGCCCCGACCCCAAACGTCAGGACGCCCCCCACGCCCACTCCGTCACCGTCTCGCCCGACAACCGCCACGTCATCGTGTGCGACCTCGGGCTCGACAAAATTTTCTCCTACGCCCTCGACCCCGCCTCCGCGACGCTCTCGCCCGCCGCCGCCCCGTTTGTCGCCACCGCGCCCGGCGCCGGTCCGCGCCATTTCAAATTCGGCCCCGACGGCCGCTTCGCCTACGCCCTCACCGAAATGGGCGGCACCCTCGAAGCCTTCACCTACACCGCCGCCACCGGCGCCCTCACCCCGCTCCAAACGATCTCCTGCCTTCCCCCCGACTTCGCCGGTCTCAAGTGGGGCGCCGAAGTCCGCGTCCACCCCAACGGCCGCTTTCTCTACACGTCCAATCGTACCCACGACAGCCTTACCGTTTTCGCGCTCGCCCCCGACACCGGTCGCCTCACCCCCGTCGAGCTCGTCCCCTGCGGCGGCCAAAACCCGCGCAACTTCGCCCTCTCGCCCGACGGCCGCTGGCTCGTCTGCGCCCATCAGGACTCCCCCGACCTCACCGTCTTCCGCGTCGACCCGTCCACCGGCCGCCTCGCCCTCACCCCGCACACCGCCCCGGTCCCCCACTGCGTCTGCGTGCTGTTCTACGGCTGACCCCGCCCCGCGGCCGCTACCGCCAACCGGGCCGCGGCGGGCGCTTGCGCCCCACATTACGGTCCCTTCTGCCAATTCCGCGCGCCGCTCATTGTTCTACTTCGGCCCCCGGCCCTACCGCCCGCCCGTTGACTCCGGCTGCCCGGCCACCCACGGTCGCGCCTGTTCTTTCCGCTTCTCGGTCCCTCAACCCTCCCCCCTCATGGTCAGCCCAAACACTCCTGAAACCCCGGGTGGCGCCGCAGCCCCTTCTGCCGCTCCCCGCTCCATTCACGACGTCGTCATCCGACTCGCCGGCAACTCCCAGGATGGCATCCAGTCGATCGGTGGCTTTCTCGCCCGGCTCGCGGGCCGCACCGATCAGGACGTCATGACCTACATGACGATCCCGTCCACCATCTCCGGCGGACCTTCGATCTTCCAAGTCCGCATGGGCACCGGCGACATCCTCTCGGCCGGCGATCGCGCCGACATGCTCGTCGCGTTTTACCAACACAGCTACGATGCCCACATCGGCTCGCTTCGGCCCGGCGGCGTCCTCCTCTACGATTCCGACCACGTCAAACCCGTC
This sequence comes from uncultured Opitutia bacterium, assembly GCA_903948415.1. Classification (GTDB taxonomy): domain Bacteria; phylum Verrucomicrobiota; class Verrucomicrobiia; order Opitutales; family Opitutaceae; genus GAS368. The sequence goes on from CAJAYO010000254.1 coordinate 3,586, forward strand.
GAAGGCGACCACCGCTTCACCCAGGTCTCCGTGCCGATCACCAGCGGCACCGTCGAAGCCGTCGGCGGCGCCGGCAAGGACAAGGGCAAGAACATCTACATCCTCGGCCTCATCGCCCGCATCTTCGATCTGGATGTCACCAAGCTCGCCACCCTCATCAAAGAGCGCTTCGGCGGCAAATCCGAGGACGTCGTCCGCAACGCCATGCTCGCGTTCGACGCCGGCTTCGCCTGGCCCCAAAACAACCTCCGCGACCTCTTCTACCGCTTCGAAGCCGTCGACGGCGTCGTCAGCTCCGGCCGCCCCCAGATCACCCTCGATGGCAACAGCGCCATCGCCTACGGCCTCCTCGCCGCCGGCGTCCGCCACGGCGCCGGTTACCCCATCACCCCGTGGTCCTCCATCATGGAGATCCTGCGCACCGAGCTGCCCAAATACGGCGGCATCTTCGTCCAGTGCGAGGACGAGATCGCCTCCATCTCCACGGCCCTCGGCTTCAGCTACACCGGCCAACTCGCCATCACCGGCAGCTCCGGCCCCGGCCTCTCCCTGAAAATGGAAGCCCTCGGCTGGGCCACCATGGCCGAAATGCCCCTCATCGTCGTCAACGTCCAACGCGGCGGCCCCTCCACCGGCATGCCCACCAACGTCGAACAATCCGACCTCTTGCAGGCCATCTATGGCTCGCACGGCGACGCCCCCCGCGTCGTCCTCTCCCCGAAAAACGTCGAGGACTGCTTCTACACCGCGATGGAGGCCTGCCGCATCGCCCGCGAATACTCGACTCCGGTCATCATCCTCACCGACCAGGCCGTCTCCACCCGCATCGAGGCCTTCGACGAGCCCGACCTCCCCTCGATCATGGTCAAACCCGGCGCCGACCTCTCGCCCCGCCCCGCCGACTTCAAACCCTATCCGGTCAACGCCCTCACCCGCCACGCGCCCCCCGGCTCCGTCGTCGGCTCCGGCAAATACCCGACCGTCACCGGGCTCGAACACGACGAACTCGGCCATCCCACCGGCAGCTCCAAGCTCCACACCCAGATGACCGCCAAGCGGCGCGACAAGATCAAGCAGCTCGCCGCCACCCTCCCCGCCCCCGAACTCAGCGGCGACTCCGGCGGCGAAGCCCTGCTCGTCACCTGGGGCTCCAACTGGGGCCCGGGCCGCGAAGCCATCGCCCGCGTGCGCAAAGTCGGCATCAAGGCCGGCCATCTCCACCTCCGTCACATCAACCCCTTCCCCCCGGGTCTCGCCGCCACCTTCGCCCGCTACCACAAGGTCATCGTCGCCGAGATCAACGACGAGGGCCTTTATGGATACGGGCAACTCGCCATGATGCTCCGCGCCGCCTACGCGAATCCCGCCATCGAGAGCATCACCAAAACCGACGGCCTCACCTTCAAAGTCAGCGAGATCGTCTCCGGCATTTCCAAACACGTCGAAAGCCAGGCCCTCGACGCCTCCCTCGGCGTCTCCCGCCGCAGCCCCCTCGCCGTCCAGCCCTGAGCGCCCGGTCCCTCCCTCACCACCCTCAACGCCCCGCTCCTTCCATGTCCACCGCTCTCGCCACCCCGCCCCCCGCACCCGGCGCCCCCCTCACCAAGAAAATCCTCACCGCCGACCACCCCACCTGGTGCCCCGGTTGCGGTGACTTCGCCGTCCTCGCCTCGTTCTATCGCGTCCTCGAAAAACTCCAATACCCGCACGAGAAGATCGTCACCTTCGCCGGCATCGGCTGCTCCTCGCGCTTCCCCTATTTCGTCAACACCCACGGCGGCCACTACATCCACGGCCGCGCCCTGCCCTTCGCCGCCGGCATCAGCCTCGGCAACGAAGACCTCCACGTCTTCGTCTTCGGCGGCGACGGCGACGGCTTCTCCATCGGCGGCAACCACCTCGTCCACACCGCCCGCAAAAACGTCAACCTCACCTACGTCATCATGGATAACTCCGTCTATGGCCTGACGAAGAAGCAGACGTCCCCCACCTCCCCGATCGGTTTCAAAACGAAAACCGACCCCACCGGCGCGATCGACCAGCCGATCAACCCGATGCGCACCCTCCTCAACACCGGCGCCACCTTCGTCGCCCGCAGCCACGCCACCCAGGTCAACCACATGGTGGAAATGATGACGCGCGCCGCGAAGCACCAAGGCTTCTCCGTCGTCGAAATCCTCTCCGAGTGCGTCGAGTTCTATGCGGGCGCCTTCGACTCCTCCATCCCGCGCAAGGGCGGCACCTGGACGCTCATCCAAGAAAAGAAAAACGACGGCACCCCCGAGGACGCCGCCCGCCACGACGTCACCGACGAGGTCGCCGCGTTCAAACTCGCCGGCCAGGCCTGGCCCGGCTCCTTCGGCGTCTTCTACGAAAGCAACGCCCGCAAAACGAAAAACGTCCTCGAAGCCGAGCTCGTCGCCAAGGCCCGGGAGCGCACGAAAAACGCGACCGATCTCCAGCTCCTCCAGAGCACCTTCTCAAAAATGCGCTGAGCCTCCGCACGGAGCGGCGGGTTTCCAACCGCCGACACGAAAAAGGGCCGGTCATCGACCGGCCCTTTTTCGTGTCCCACCCCAGGGCCGAGCGCGCCCTCGCCGCGCTCCGCCCGCCCCACGCTCTCACTTCCCGGCAAACAGCTCCTTGAAACTCTCCGCCGTCTGCTTCGGGTCGTCCTTGATCTTCACCCACCAGCGGCCGTCTTTCTTCACCAGCGACTCCGCATCCGTGTCGCCCTGACCGCGCACCATCACCTGAAAGTGAATCTCGGCGGCGTCCGCGCTCACCGAGCGCACGAAAATGATGCTGACCGCCGCATCCTTCAAAACCTCGAACAGTTCCGGACTGCCCGCCGCAACGACGCGGTTGAGCCCCACAAATACGTCGACCGCCGACATCGTCTCACGGGCCTTGCCGACGGTCTTCCCGAAGAACGCGCTCAACACCTCCGGGGCGTCCTTGGCCTTGCTGCCCTGCCCCGCGAGGAACACCGGCAGCACCGCCGCCTTCGTCTCCTCCAGATCGCTCGGCGACACGTCCGCCGCCGCTTTGACAAAATCCTTCTTCGCGTAGGCGCTCCAATAGCGTTGGAACGTCGTCTCGACGGGGTTGGTATCGGCCGCCTGCGACACAACGGCGAAGGCCGCGAGGGCCAGGAGGGAGATCAGTTTCTTCATGGGTTTTTCGGGAAAAGCCGAAACATGAGGCACAGAGTGCCCGGCAAGGCGATGCCGTTTTTCGACGACGGCCGGGGCCGTTCTCCTCCCGCCCCTTCGCCGGATTTGCCCGCAGGATGCTTCACCGCGAAATCACTGCCTGCTCGAATGCCATCGATCAGCCGGGCAAATTGCGCAACTTCGGACGATCGCCCGTGTAGTTGGGCGCTCTGCCCCCAAACGCCATGAACTCCGCCAGCCGCGCACCCGGCGCTCCGCCCGCCCCGCCCCACCCGCTTCGGCTTTGGCCCGGCGTGCTCATCGTAGCCCTCCAGTGGCTCGCCCGCTTTGTTGTCCCCGTCCTCGTGCCCGCCGCCCTGCCCTACGGCGTGCTGGCCGGCCTCGCCGGCAGCGTGGCGGTGATCGTCTGGTGGGTGTTTTTCAGCGGCGCGCGTCGGAGCGATCGCCTCGGTTTCGTCGTCGTGATCGCCGCCGGGATCCTCGGAACCTGGCGGATCGTCCACCCGTCCATCGCGGGCGGCATGATGGGGTTGATGTTCTTCGTCTACGTTCTGCCCGGCCTGTGCCTCGCGCTGGTCGCCTCCGTCGCCGCCACGCGCCACCTCGCCGACGGCCCCCGACGCGCCGCGATGCTCGCCGCTATTCTGGTTTCCTGCCTGATCTGGACCCTCGTCCGCACCGGCGGCTTCAGCAGCGATCTGCACCACGATTGGGCCTGGCGTTGGGCCCCCACCCCCGAAGACCTCCTCGTCGCCCGCGCCGCACCCAAAACCACCGCCCCCGGCCCCGCGGCCATCCCACCCCAAACCACCGCCGCCCCCAGCTGGCCCGGCTTTCGCGGCCCCGGCCGCGACAGCGTCATCCGCGGCGTCCGCATCGACGCCAACTGGTCCGTGTCGCCGCCCACCGAGCTCTGGCGCCAACCCGTCGGCCCCGGCTGGTCCTCCTTCGCCGTCGGCCACGACCTCTGCTACACGCAAGAGCAACGCGGCGATGACGAAGTCGTCGCGTGTTACCGCCTCGCCACCGGCGAACCCGTGTGGACCCACCGGGACGCCGTCCGCTTTTGGGAGTCGAACGCCGGACCCGGTCCGCGCGGCACGCCGACCCTCCACGACGGGCGCGTCTACACCTTCGGCGCGACCGGCGTGCTCAACGCCCTCAACGCCCGGACCGGCGCCGTCCTCTGGTCGCGCAACGCCGCGACCGACACCCGGGCTAAACTCCCCGACTGGGGCTTCTCCAGTTCACCCCTCGTCGTGGGCGACCTCCTGATCGTCGCCACCAGCGGGATCCTCGCCGCCTACGACCTCGCCACGGGCGCTCCCCGCTGGACCGGACCGAGGGAAGGCGGCGGCTACAGTTCGCCCCATCTCCTCGAGCTCGCGGGCGTCCGGCAAATCGTGTTCATGAGCGGAACCGGCGCCACCAGCGTTGCCCCGGCCGACGGCAAGATTTTCTGGCAACACGCCTGGAAGGGCTTCCCCATCGTGCAGCCCGCGCAACTCGCCGACGGCGACCTCCTCATCAGCACCGGCGACACGAGCGGCCTGCGCCGGCTTCACGTCGCGCAGGACAAAGGCAAGTGGACCGCGACCGAGCGCTGGACGTCGACGCGTCTCAAGCCCTACTTCAACGACTACGTCGTTCACCGCGGCCATGTCTACGGTTTCAACAGCGGCACCCTCGCCTGCCTCGACCTCGCCGACGGCGAGCGCAAATGGAAAGGCGGCCGCTACGGCTCCGGCCAACTCATCCTCCTCGCCGATCAGGACGTGCTGCTGGTCCTCTCCGAACAAGGCGACCTCGCGCTCGTCTCCGCGCTCCCCACCGAGTTTGTCGAACTCGCCCGCCTCAAAGCCCTCGAAGGCAAAACCTGGAACCATCCCGTGCTCGCCGGCGACACACTCCTCGTCCGCAACGACCGCGAAATGGTCGCCTTCCGCCTCCCGCTAAAAGCCCCCTGAGTCCATTGGACACTCCGCCTCGGCACCGGCCCGGCGACGCAAATTGAGAGTGCAACCCGCCGGCCAATTTGCTCCGGTTTAGGCCCGCCCCCACCCCCAATGACCCTCGCCCAAGCGATGTCCGAGCTCGCCGCCAAAGGCAGCGAAGCCACCAAGCGCACCTTTCTCCGGCACGGTGCGAAAGAGCCGTTCTTCGGCGTAAAAGTCGGCGACCTGAAAGTCCTCCACAAGAAGTTGAAGGGCGAACAGGCACTCGCACTGCAACTCTACGCCACCGGCAACGGCGACGCCCAATACCTCGCCGGCATGATTGCCGACGGTGCGCAGATGACGCGTGCGCAACTCCAGCGCTGGGCCGACACCGCGGCGTGGGACATGATCAGCGGCACCACCGTGTCGTGGGTGGCTTCGGAGCACCCCGACGGATTTGCCCTCGCCCTGCAGTGGATCGACTCGCCGAAAGAACACGTCGCACGGGCCGGTTGGACCACCCTCAGCGCCCTCGCCGCGACCGTGCCCGAAGAACGCCTGCCGGTGAAAGAATTTTCCGCGCTGCTCGACCGCGTGGCCCGCAACTTGGCGGCTGCGCCCGACGGCGCGCGCTATTCGATGAACAGCTTCGTGATCGCCTGCGGCACCTACATCGCCCCGCTCGGCGACAAGGCCATCGCCACCGCGCGCAAAATCGGCCGCGTGGAAATCGATAGGGGCGACACCGCCTGCAAGGTGCCCGATGCGGAAAGTTACATCCTGAAAAGCCGCCGCGGCGCCCCGGTCGCACCGAAGCGCAAGACCATGCGCTGCTGATTCCAATTTGCATTCAAGATGAGCCTCATGACGGTCTTTTTGCAGGAGCCCGCTTGCGGGCGATTCAGGACGTAAAAATCGCCTGCAAGCAGGCTCCTACCTCCAAGCCTTGTAAGCTCACCTTGAAAGCGAATTAGAATGAACGGTCGCACTCCCTGCTCCGCCCCGCGTCACAGCTTTCTCACGACACCCACGTCCCCCACCATCTGCCGCAGCAGCTGCTGGATGAGCCGCCGGTTCTCCACCCCGCCCTGCACGCGAAACGGCACCGTGCCCCGCTCCGGCACATAGACGCAAAACCGTCCGCCGAACACGAACACCGCCGCCGCATTCTCGCGCGCCGTCGCGCCCGTGCCCTGCGTAAACCCAACGACGTTCACCGGCCGGCGCCGCCCCAACCGCTCGCCCACGATACTCGCATCGCGGATCGCCGGATTCGCGTTCGTCAGTTGTGCGACCGGTCCCGCCGCCGGCGTCTGGGGAAAATCCGCCATATACAGCGGAAACTGCGCCTGCACCTTCGCATACCGCGCCACCACCGGCGCCGCCACCGCCTCGGCCGACTCCCGCCGCGCCGCGTCCACGGCGAGCGGCGCCCACCCAAAATTCACGTCCCAACACCACAACCTGCCCTGCCGCTCCACCACCGCCACCGCGTGGCCCGCGACGACCTCGTCCTCCTCCTTCGCCCCCCACCGCAGCAGCTTCGCCCACGGTTCCGCCCCGGCTTTTTCCTGCCACGCATCCAGCAGCGCGACCGACTCGACGAAGCACCCGTTCGCCACCGTCAGCGGCGCATGCTCCAACGGCGCCGGCTCCGCCGCGCACGCCATCGCCGCGGCGAAGCAGAAGCCGAACAGATAGCTGCCGGGGCGCATCAAAACTCCCGCTTCGTGTTCAATCCCGGCTGCGGCACCGGATACCGCCCGCTCGCGTCCGGCTGCAGCGGCGCCGGCGAATCCGCCGTCAGCGTAGCGAGCCCCGGCGCGAACTCGTGCTCGCAGTTCAGCATCTCGTCATAGCTAACCGTGCGCCCCGTGTGCGCCGCCATGCGTCCCATCGAGGTGACCAGGCTCGCTTCCACGCCGCGTCGCACTTCGTTGTAGGGCTTGTCCTGCCGGATCGCCCCGATGAGATCGTCCCATTCCACCTGATAGGGATTCGGCTCCGGTGGCGGGAAGGCCCAGACGAGCTTTTCCGGCGCGACTTTTTGGCCTTGATAGATCCGCGCCCGCGACGGGATGTGGCCCTTTTCCGAAACGACCGCGAGGCCCTTGGTCCCGTGCGCCCAGCTGGAGTGGTCGGCCTGCGCTCCGGTCTGGCACCGGCCCTCGAGAAACAATTTCGCGCCGTCGCCAAACGTGTATTCCACCGAGTAGGCGTCAAAATTCTGGTCGATGCTGTCCCCGCGATAGTGCCGCCCGCCGTTCGCCTGCGCCTTCACCGGCCACGCGCCCTTCATCCACGCACACTCGTCGATGTTGTGAATGTAGAAATCGCTGAACGCCCCGCCGCTCGCCCACATGAAACTGTGAAACCGCTCGATCTGATACATCAGGTCCGTCTTGTTCGCCGGCTTCGGCGGCGACGCGAAAAACCCAATCGGCCCGTGCAGCCGATACGCCCGCATCAGCAGCACGTCGCCGATCTCGCCCTGCTGGATGCGGTCGGCCAGTTCCCCGCGCGCTTTGCAATGCCGGCACATCAGCCCCACGCCGACCTTGAGGCTCTTGCGCGACGCTTCCTCGCCCAGCAGCAGCATCCGTTTGCTCGTGGGCCCGTCGACCGTGACCGGTTTTTCCATGAACACGTGCAGCCCCTTCGCGATCGCGTAACCAAAATGCACCCAGCGAAACGCCGGCGGCGTCGCCAAAATCACGACATCGCCCGGCTTCAGTGCATCCATCGCCGCCTTGTAGGAATCGAGCCCGATGAACCGGCGGTCCTCCGGCACGTCGACGAGATCCGGCTGCGCCGCAAACTGCTTCGTCAGCTTCGCGTGCGACCCCGCCAGCCGCGCGTCGAACACATCGGCCATCGCCACGAGCTTGATCGGCCCGCTCGTCGTCGAGAGCGCCTGACCCGCCGCGCCGGTCCCGCGACCGCCGCAACCCACGAGCGCCACCCGGATCAGGTCGCTCCCCGCCGCATGCACATAGGGCAAGGCCACGCCGGCGAGCGCGGACACCGTCGCGAAGCGACCGGTGTGTTGCAGAAATTCGCGGCGGGAGACCGGACTCGGAGGTTGGGTATTCATGGGTAAAGCAAATCTGAAAAATCTCGCCACGACCGTTCCGCCCGCGCCCCTTCACTCCCCTGGACCACGCACGGATTGATCACGGCCACTGACAGGCCGCGATGCAATCCGCCGCCTCGCCCGGCGTCAACGGGCGGCTGGCGCCTTCGCGGGCCCACCGCCGCCCTCGTCGCCCGTCCTCAGCGCCGAAACGACTTCGTGAAATCCTCGGCCGTGGTCTCCACCACCTTCTTTTCGTGCCGCGACTCCGCGATGAGCTGGTTGAGCTTCCCTTCCCACGCCGCGCTGTCCATCGGCAGCTCGACCGACTGGTGGATGAGCGACGAATAGAGCAGCACGTTGGCCAGTTCCACCGAACCCATGCCCTCGGCACCGGGCGCGATCAAAGGTGTGCCGTCGAGAATCGCATCGACGAAATTCTGCATCAGCACGCCGTGCGGGTTGTTCGCGCTCTCGAACGGAATGTCGATGTTCCACACCTCGGGCTTCGCGAAGCCGCTCTTCGAGCTCCGGCTGAACTCAAGCATGTCCGCGTCGTTGCGCGTGAAGGCCACCTTGTTGTTTTCGAGCACGATCTTGCCGCGCGTGCCGCTGATCTCGAACCGGTTGGTGCCCGGCGCCTCGCCCGTCGACGAGATGAACACTCCCGTGGCCTTGTTCGGCCACTCCAGGTAGGTCGTGATGTTGTCCTCGACCTCGATATTGTGAAACCGCCCGAGCTGGCAGAACCCGCGCACGCGCGCCGGCATCCCGCACAGCCACTGCAGCATGTCCAGTTGGTGGAGACACTGGTTGAGCAGCACGCCGCCGCCCTCGCCCTTCCACGTCGCCCGCCAGCCGCCGCTCGCATAGTAGGCCTCGGTGCGGAACCAGTCCGTGATGATCCAGTTGATCCGCACGATCTCGCCGAGTTCGCCGTCCTGGATCAGCTTGCGGATCTTCTGATACCGCGGCTCCACGCGCATCTGAAACATCCCCGCAAACACCTGCTTCGGGTGCTCCTGCGCCGTCGCGATTAGCCGCTCGGCGTCCGCCTTGTGCGCCGAGATCGGCTTTTCCACCATGATGTGCAACCCCGCCTTCAACGCCTCGATCCCGATCGTCGTGTGGAGAAAATGCGGCGTCGCGATCACCAGCGCATCGATCTCGCCCGAGCGGATCATCTCCGAGCAGCTCGCGAACGTCTTCAGCCCCGGCCGGCCCTCGAACGGCTTCAGGCCGGGCGCGAACGCGTCGCTGACCGCCGTCAGTGTGCACCGGGAAATTTTGTTTTCGAGCAGGTAGCCCGTGTGGAACTTGCCGATGTTGCCGAGACCGACGATGCCGAGACGAACGTTTTTCATAGAGGGTAGGTCCGGGAGTGTCGTCGCGCGGAAAAAGCCGCGGCAATCACTTTCCGCGAAATTTTCGCCCTCTCCTCCCGCCCGCCCGGGCACGCCCCGCCCCGTAACCTTACATTTCTGTAATGTCCCGGAAAGGCCCGGGAGAAAACGCCGTGCTACCTTCCGCTCACTTCCGCGACCCGTTCGCTCATCGCTCACTCAACCTTAACCACTCCTCTCATCATGAATCCTCCGCAATTCGTTCCCGTCCCTTCGACCCGCCGCCACGCGAAATCCCGCGTGACCGCCCTCGCCGCCCTCGGCCTCTTCGCCCTCGCCGGAGCCCTCGTCGGCGCCTCCGCCACCGGCTCCTCCAAAGCCGCCATCGACCTCAAACGCGACGCCACCCCCGTCGCCCGCGGCCAACTCGAAGCCGCCAGCTTCTCCTCCGTCGTCAAGCGCGTCGCCCCGAGCGTCGTGAAAATCACCACCGAGACCAAGGCCAAGCGCGTCGCCGCCCGCGGCGCCGACCTCCCGCCCGGCTTCGACCATCCCGCCTTCCGCCAGTTCTTCGGCAATCGCCTCCCCGAGATGCGCACGCAGCCACAAAACGGCCTCGGCTCCGGCGTCATCGTCAGCGCCGATGGCTACGTGGTGACCAACAACCACGTCGTCGACGGCGCCGACCTCGTGACGGTCGCTCTCACCGACGGCCGCGAATTCACCGCCAAGGTCGTCGGCCGCGATCCCCAGACCGACCTCGCCGTCGTCAAAATCGACGCGAAAGATCTTCCCGCCGTCACCTTCGCCGACAGCGCGAAATCCGAAGTCGGCGACCGCGTCCTCGCCATCGGCAATCCCTTCGGCATCGGCGAAACCGTCACCAGCGGCATCGTCAGCGCCAAGGGCCGCAACGTCGGCATCCTCGCCGAGGTCGAGGGCTACGAAGACTTCATCCAAACCGACGCCGCCATCAATCCCGGCAACTCCGGCGGCGCCCTCGTCGACATCAACGGCCGTCTCCTGGGCATCAATACCGCCATCCTCAGCCGCAACGGCGGCTTCCAGGGCGTCGGCCTCGCCGTCCCCGCGAACCTCGTCAGCCAGGTCGCCGACAGCCTCGTCAAGACCGGCAAAGTCACCCGCGGCTACCTCGGCGTGAACATCCAGACCATCACGCCCGCCCTCGCCGAATCCTTCAGCTTGAAGAACAACAAGGGCGCGCTCATTTCCGACATCGTCCCCGACAGCCCCGCCGCCAGGGCCGGCCTCCAGGAGGGCGACGTCATCACCGCGCTCAACGGCTCACCCGTCACCGACGCCAACAATCTCAAAAACCAGGTCAGCTCCTTCAGCCCCGGCACCACGCTCAACCTTGACGTCCTCCGCGCCGGCAAGACCGAGACCGTCGCCGCGACGACCGCCGAGCGTCCGGGTTCCAAGCGCGCCGGCAAAGGCCTCGAGTCCTTCTCCAAGAACAACGAAGACGACGAGGGCGTGCTCAACGGCGTCGCCGTCGAGGACCTCGATCGCAACAGCCGCCGCGAGCTGAATTTCCCCGCCAAGCTGAAGGGCGCGGTCATCACCCAGGTCGACCCCGGCTCCGCCTCCGCCCGCGCCGGCCTCAAACCCGGCGACGTCATCCTCGAGATCAACCGCGAGCCCGTCGCCCACGCCAAGGACGCCATCGAGCTCAGCACCAAAGCCGAGAGCAAGAAAACGCTCCTGAAGCTCTGGTCCAAGGGCAACACCCTCTTCGTCGTCGTCGACGAAACCGGCTCCGACAAAGACAGCCAGCAGTAAGCACGTAGGGCGGCGTCTCCGACCCGCCCTCTTTCCTTTAGGTTCAGGTCCGGGTTGTTGAACAGCTAGCCATCAATCCGGCATCGGTCTTCGTTATGGTCGACCGGTGCCGGTTTTCTTTTTCCCGGTTCTTCCGCGCTCGCCGCCGCGTTGCCCCACCGGATACCGTGCGGTCCTGCGCTTTCCGCCTTCCGCCCTTCGCCTCCCGTCTTCAGCCTCCTCCTCTCACCATGCGCATCCTCGTCGTCGAAGATGATTCCAAAATCGCCTCCTTCGTCGTGCGCGGACTCAAGCAAGCCGGCTACGCCGCCGACCACGCCCCCGATGGCGAGACCGGCCTCGCCCTCGCCGATTCCACCGACTACGACGCCATGATCGTCGACGTCATGCTGCCCCAGCTCGACGGCATCAGCCTCGTCAAACGCCTCCGCGCCGCCCGCCGCGTCACGCCCGTCCTCTTCCTCAGCGCCAAGAGCTCCGTCGAGGACCGCATCCGCGGCCTCCAGGCCGGCGGCGACGACTACCTCACCAAGCCGTTCGCCTTCTCCGAACTCCTCGCCCGCGTCCACGCCCTCATCCGCCGCGCCTCCCAGTCGCCCGAGGCCACCCGCCTCGCCTGCGGCGACGTCACCCTCGATCTCGTCACCCGCGAAGTCACCCGCGCCGGCCAACCCGTCGAGCTGCAGCCGCGCGAATTCACGCTCCTCGCGTTCCTCCTCCGCCACGCCGGCCGCCCCGTGAGCAAGACCATGATTCTCGAACACGTCTGGGACTACAGTTTCGACCCGCAGACCAACGTCGTCGACGTCGTCGTCTCCCGCCTCCGTGCCAAGATCGACCCCGAGCACACGCGCCTCGAAACCGTCCGCGGCGTCGGCTACGTCTTCCGCCCCCATGTTTGAGCGCCTGCGCCAGTCCCTCGCGCTGCGCCTCGCCGCGCAATACGCCCTCGTCTTCGCCCTCAGCAGCGGCGTCCTCTTCGGCGTCCTCTATTGGACGCTCGCCGAATCCCTCGACGCCCGCGAACTCGCCGGCCTCGAACGCCAGGTGCGCTCCCTCGCCGACGCCTTCACCCGCGGCGCCCCGGTCGACGTCATCGCCCGCGTGAAAAACAACCCCTCGCCCGAGATGAGCGCTTCCTTCGTCCGCCTCATCGCGCCCGACAGCTCCACGTTTTTCCAAAAACTGCCCGACGACTGGATCGAGACGCAGATCAAATCGATTCCCTTCGGCCCGTTCACCGTGAACCAGGAGGTGCGCACCGAGCGCATCCCGCAAACCGCCCTCCGCGACTACTCCATCGCCACCTACCAATGGCCCACCGGCTGGCAGCTCCAGGTCGGCCGCATCCTCGACAGCCGCGCCGTGCTCCTCGCGCCCCTCAAGCGCGCCTTCGCCCTCGTCGGCGCCGGCGCCCTCGTGCTCTCCTTTGCCGCCGGCATCGTCCTCGCCTGGCGCGCCACCCGCCCGCTCCGCGCCGTCTCCGCCACCGCCCGCCGCATCCTCGAAACCGGCGACCTCGCCGCCCGCGTCCCCGCCACCGGCAGCCGCGGCGAACTCGCCACCCTCGTCACGCAGCTCAACACCCTCCTCGACAAAAACGCCGCCCACGTCCGCGTCCTCCGCGAAACCCTCGACAACCTCGCCCACGATCTCCGCACTCCGCTCACCCGCCTCCGCGGCACCGCCGAACTCGCGATGCAGGACGCCGGCGATCCCGCCGAAGCCCGCGCCGCCCTCGCCGACTGCGTCAACGAATCCGACCGCGTCCTCCACCTTCTCGAAGTCCTCCTCGACATCTCCGCCGCCGAAGCCGGCGCCTTGCAACTCAACCGCGACCCCCTCGACGTCCGCTCCCTCGTCGACCGCGCCGCCGACCTCTACCGCGAGGTCGCCGAGGAAAAAAACATCACCGTCCTCGTCGACCAACCCGCCCCGGCCGAGTGCCCGGCCGACGCCATCCGCCTCGGCCAGGCGATCAACAACCTCGTCGACAACGCGCTCAAATACACGCCCGCCGGCGGCACCGTCACCCTCACCACCGCCACCGAACCCGGCGCCGTCGTCGTCACCGTGTCCGACACCGGCCCCGGCGTGCCCGTCGCCGAGCGCGACGCGATCTGGCGCCGCCTCTACCGCGGCGACAGCAGCCGCTCCCAGCGCGGCCTCGGCCTCGGTCTTAGCCTCGTCAAAGCCATTGTCGAAGCCCACGGCGGCACCGCCACCGTCACCGACGCCCCCCGCGCCGGCGCCCGCTTCGTCCTCCGCCTGCCCACCGCGTGAGCCTGGCCGACGGGCCGCAGCGTCACCGCAGTCCTCCGCGGCATTTGACCGCCCGCCCACCGCAACCAAACCTCGCGGAACCTCTCCGCCTCCGGCATGACAGTGAGGCATCATGCGCCGCCTCTTCTCCCCCCCCATGAGCCTTCAAATCACCGTCCGCCTTGGGCTGCGCGTCCTCGGCGTGGCGTCGCTCCTGCTCGCAGCCCCCCTCTTCGCCGCCGACGCACCCGCGCCGCCAGCCGGAGCGCCCACCGCCGACACGGATGTGATCGTCTCGTCCACGCCGATGGAGATCGTCACCGAAGGCTCCGGGGCCCACGCCCAGTTTGTCGTCGCCCGCGAAGTGGTCGGGGCCGATGCGACCGGCGATCTCGTCTACACCATCACCGCGGAGCCGCTGTTCGGCCGGGTGGGCCTCGCCGGCAGCGGCGATGACGCCGATTTCTTCAAGACGAAGACCTCGCGCCTCGGCTATTTCGCCTATCGACCGAAGGACGGCTACGTGGGCGAGGATTCGTTCACCTACACCGTGCGCAACGAAACCTCCGGCCTCGTCTTCAAAAATACCGTCGTCGTCCACGTGAAGCCGGCGCCGCCGATCGTGATGCAAGCGTTCGAAGTCGGCGCCAACCGCGAGCAGGCCATGAACGTCCGCAGCGTCTCGCTCGCCACCCGCCCCAACACTCCCGTCACCCAAAAGCTCCCCAATCACGAGGAGTTCATGACGCTCACCGACCGCGTGCGCATCGTCGACGCCCAGATCGCCTACCTCCTCGACGAAAAAGCCCGGCCGCAGCACGGCACCGCCCGGCTCGACCGCGCCACCGGCCAACTCACCTACGCACCCAATCCCGGCTTCATCGGCGAGGATCGCTTCAAGTATTACACACTGGACGCCCGCAACCCCCAGCTCGGCGTGGAGAACACCGTCGCGGTCAGCGTCGAGCCGATCCGCACCGTGAAGCACATCGCCGTCGACCGCTCCCGCAGCCGGGAGGTCGACCTCGTGTTCGTCATCAACAATTCGCCCTCGATGGCCGCGCACCAGACCCGCCTCGCGGCCAACCTGAGCCGCTTTCGCCAGCTCTTCCGCGAGCGCGATCTCGACGACCGCATCGGCGTGCTCACGACCGACTTCGTGAACGCCGATCCGGACCGCCGCCCCGACGATCAGCCCTACTTCAAGTCGGTCCGCTCCGTCGAACTCGACGCCGCGGGCAACCCGGTGCTCGACCGCCGCGGCCGACCGAAGCCGACGACCAAACGCGTCGCGAGCAACGGCACGCTCGTGTCGCTCCCCGTACTGCCCCAACCCTGGATCACGCCCCAGACGCCCGACCGTCTTTTTGCCGAGCTCGTGAAAGTCGGCACCAACGGCGACAGCAACCGCACGGCGTTCACCTCGGTCTACAATTTCGTCGCCGGGTCCTACCACCGCGAGCACGTCTTTCTCCGCCCCGAAGCCACCACCATCGTGGTCTTCTTCATGGACGAGGAAGAAACGCGCATGGCCACCTGGAAGG
Source organism: uncultured Opitutia bacterium (assembly GCA_903948415.1). Taxonomy (GTDB): domain Bacteria; phylum Verrucomicrobiota; class Verrucomicrobiia; order Opitutales; family Opitutaceae; genus GAS368. The sequence goes on from CAJAYO010000254.1 coordinate 18,724, forward strand.
AGCAAAAAGACGGGACCCGTCAGGCCGAGTGGATCGAAAACGGCAAACTCCCCGACCTGCTCAACCAGTACAACGCGCGCAACCCCGCCCAACGCCAGACCCTCGACGGCTACATCAACACCTGGGTGCTTCGCCCCTTCATCATCGCCAAGGGCAACAAGCGCGGAAAAATCGAAATGCACGCCGTGGTCTCGCCGAACAACGTCTCGCACCGGCGCGCCGCCGAGCTCACCGGCGGCACCGTGCTCAACATCGACAGCGATTTCTCCGGCCCGCTCGCCGCGCTCGGCGACCGCATCGCCGACACCGTCGCCGTCGCCCTCGAGCCGGTCGAGGGCGCCGCGACCTTCGCGCCAAAAACCCTCCACGTGCGGGCGGACGGCCAGGCCGTGCGCGCCGACCCGCTAAACGGCTACGTCTACGACGAGCTCACCCACAGCATCCGCTTTCAGGGCGCCGCCAAGAAACAGGCCTTCCTCGCCAAGATCGACATCACCTACGAGGAGCACCGGTAAGGCGGGCGGCGGCCCCGGAACCTTGGCTGCGAAGCGCCAGGACCGGCCCCTGCCATCGCCCCTCCCCCTCGGAAGCCGGTTCGACGTTACCTCCTTTTTTCTCCGGCGCTCACCGCCCGTTCCCCTTCCGCCTGCGGCCGACGATTTCGCGCGCCCCGGCCCGCACCACGCCCTCCGACCGCCGCCCGGCCAGCCCACCTGCCTCAGCTCTTCACCGCCCCGCGCACAGTTTGACCTCCGCCCCGACCGCACCCACTGTCCCTCCCTCTCCATGGCCGATTTCCTCGACGACACCCGTCCCACCAAACTTGAACGAGCCTTTCTCGTCGGCGTGCAAACCTCCGACATGAAGGACGGCGAGGGCGCCGAACTCCTCCTCGAACTCACCGAGCTCGTCGAAAACCTCCGCCTCACCGTCGTGCGGGCCGAGCTCGTCAACCTCCGCCGCGCCACCCCCGCCCTCCTCCTCGGCACCGGCAAGGCCAAGGAACTCGTCGAACAGGCCAAGGCCGACGGCGCCGACGTCATCGTCTTCGACGAGGCCCTTTCCCCCGCGCAGCAGCGCAACTGGGAGGAGCTCTCCGGCCTCGCCGTCATCGACCGCCAGGAAGTCATCTTGGAAATCTTTTCCGACCGCGCCCACACCCGCGAGGCCACCCTCCAGGTCGCCCTCGCCCGCATGGAATATTCGCTCCCGCGGCTCACGCGGGCCTGGACCCACCTTTCGCGCCAACGCGGCAAGGGCGGCCTCGGCGGCGAAGGCGAAACCCAGCTCGAGAACGACCGCCGCACCGTGCGCGACCGCATCACGCACCTGAAGGCCGAGCTCCGCGGCGTCGTCAAACAGCGCAGCGTGCAGCGCACCAAACGCCAGCGTGTCCCCGTCCCCACCTGCGCCATCGTCGGGTACACCAACGCCGGCAAATCCACCCTCCTCAACACGCTCACCGGCGCCCAGGTCCTCGCCGCCGACAAACTCTTCGCCACGCTCGACCCGACCACCCGCCAGCTCGTGCTGCGCGGCAACCAAAAACTCCTCGTCACCGACACCGTCGGCTTCATCCGCCGCCTCCCCCACGGTCTCGTCGAGGCGTTCAAGGCCACCCTCGAGGAGGTCATCGTCGCCGATTTCCTGATCCACGTGCTCGACGTCTCCAACCCCAACTTCGAGGAGCACCACAAGACCACCCTCGGCGTCCTCACCGAACTCGGCGCCGCCGACCAGACCATCGTCACCGTCTTCAACAAGACCGACCTCGCCGATGCCGCGATGCTCCAGCGCGCCCGCCGCCTCGTCCCCGACGCGCTCTTCGTCAGCGCGCGCACCAAGGCCGGACTCGACACGCTCGAGGCGCGCTGCGTCGAACTCATCGCCGACGCCCTCGGCGAGACCGAGCTGCTCATTCCCCACGACCGCTACGACGTCGTGGCGCGCATCCACAAACTCGGCCACATCCACGAGCAGGAACACGAGGAGGCCGGCGTGCGCATCAAGGGCCGCTTCCCCGCCACCCAAGCCGGCTTTTTCGCGCCCTTCGTGGTGAAAAAATAACGCGGCCCCTCCGGCCGGCCCGTCCGCCTCGACCGACCACTTCAGGTGCCGGCGAGTTCCCCGTTGCTTTCGCGCCGGGCCACGGGCCCGTCCACCAGGCCGAGCCGCACCGCATGCAACGTCAGCTGCGCGACCGTGCCCAAACCCGTCTTCTGGGCGATTTTCGCGCGATGGTTCCCCACCGTGCGGACGCTGATCCCGAGCCGCACACCGATTTCCCTCGAAGAACAGCCTTCGGCCAGATCCTTCAGCACCGCGAGCTCACGCGCCGACAGGATCGCGTCCATGGCCGCCGGTTCGCTTCGGCCGGACATGCGGTGCACCGCCTTCGCCACCTCCGCGCTGAGATAAACTTTGCCGTCGGCCAGCGCCCGCATCGCCTCGGCGAACTCGGAAAAATTCGCCGGTGATTCGAGGTAGCCCTTCGCCCCGTTGCTGAGCGCCTCCCGGACCGCCCGATCGGTCGTCGTGCCGGAGAACACCAGCACGCGCGGCGGGCGCGCTCCCCCCAGCCCCTCGCGCAGAAATTTGAGCCCCGTGCCGTTCGCCAAGACCCACTCGAGCACCACCACCTGCGGCCGATGCTCCGCCGCCAACCGGAGCGCTTCATCCGCGTTCGCTGCCTCCGCGACCACCGTAAAATTCGGACTCGCCGCCAAAAACTGGGCGAGCAGCTCATGGATGGTCGCATGGGCTTCGACAATCATCACGCTGACCGGGGCAGCGCCCACGCTCATCTCGTTGGAATGCATCGGACCCATCATAGGGACAAAGCCGGCCGTTGATAATGGGTAGTGACGCCCCAAACGTCGCTTGCGGCATGGGTAATGATGCTGAGTGCGACCCGGTGACTACGCGGCGCCCCCCGCTCCCCGCCCAAAAACGGCCCTGGCGCCGCGCGCCCCGGCCGCCCCGACTCCGGAATTTCCCGGTCCGCCCCTCCGCAATCCACCACCGCGATTTCCATCCAGCTGTGTAAACCCGGCCAACGCCGCTCCGGCGGGCGAGGCCGTGGCGGCTCTGCCGGCACGCGGCGCGGTCCGGTTCCTCCGGCGCCTCGCCCGGCCTGCCGCGCACAAAATCCCGGTTCACAGCGGACGGGGCGAAAAGGGTGCCGCCGGGACGACGATCAAAAAGTTCGCCGTCGCGCCGGTCGGCCAACAACCCGCACCACGTTCATTTCTTCCAGCGCGTCGCGTGCCTGCACCTCCGCCGTGACGCGCAGCTGCCTGATCCGCTCCGTGGATCCCGTGCCGCAACGCACCTCCTGCGGTTCCGGCGCCCGGCCGACCGGCGCCCGACGGATGCCGGCCCGCACCGCCGCCGCTCCCCCCCTGGGATCGAAGCCGGCGGCGAGCGCAGTCCGGACCGTTTCGCGCGCGGGCTCGATCGCGGGCAGGACCTCGGCCGCCGGATTCGCATCGCTCACGCCGCCCACCGCGTCCGCCCACCCGATCGCCAGCGGCGACAACGCGCGTCGTCCACCCTCCCTATTTTCGGGATCATCGCCGGAACCCCGCCTCCGTCGCCGGCCAGCCGCCCTGCCGGGCGGCCGCGCGAGCGACCGTTGGCCAGAAAGTAAGTGCACGCGAAAACGGAGCGCTGGGACGAAACCCACGGCAATCACCCGCCGCCCCGACCATCCCGCTCGTGAACTTGCCACGGCCGATTTGTCCCCGAACCGCTCTCCGCCCGGGGCGCGCCGCGTCACTGCGCGTCGTAAATCTGCACCTTGGTCCAATACGTCTTGAACGTCGCGATGAACGCCAGATGGATCGGATCCACCTGATAGTAGTCGTGCCCGGCGATGTCTTCCACCACGACGGTCAGACCAAACGTGTAGGAATCGTCGATGATCGGACGCTTCTCCGTCTTCGCCGGCGTGCCGACGTAACATTTCACGACGGATTTGATCGCCCCGAGCGCTTCGACGCCCTTGCGGAAGTCGGCCAGCTGGGCGGCGGTGAGATCGGGGCGGAGCCAGAAGTAGACAGTATGGACGAGCATGGGAGCGCCAACCTCAGCCGGCCGCATCCAGCTTGGCAAGCTCTTCGCCCACGTTGAAATTCATCACCACATCCGGGTCCGGCGACGGCACGGCGGACAGCAGGATCTTCGTGTAGGCGTGCTGCGGCGCGGAGAAAATCTGCCCGGTCGCCGCCAACTCCACGATCCGGCCCTTGCGCATCACCGCCACCCGGTCGCAAAAATTCCGCACCACATCCAGGTTGTGCGCGACGAACAGATACGTGAGCCGAAACTCACGCTGCAGCTCCTTCAACAGATCCAGCACCTGCGCCTGCACCGACACATCGAGCGCCGACGTCGCCTCGTCACACACGATGAGCGACGGCCGCATGATCAGCGCGCGCGCGATCCCGATGCGCTGCCGCTGCCCCCCGCTGAACGCATGCGGATATCGCGAACGGTGCTCCGGCTGCAGCCCGACCCGCGCCAACACCTCCGACACCCGGTCGTCGAGGTCCGCGCCCGCCGCGAGGCCGTGGATGACCAGCGGCTCGCCCACGATGTCGCGCACATTCATGCGCGGATTCAGCGACGAAAACGGATCCTGAAACACCATCTGCGCGTGCTGCCGGACCGGCTTCAGTTCGCGGTCGGTGAGCTGCGCGAGATCGACCGTGCGCCCGTCGGGCAGACGAAACCGCACCTCGCCCGCCGTCGGGGCAATCGCCCGCAGGATGCAGCGCGCCGTCGTGGTCTTGCCCGACCCGCTCTCGCCCACGAGCCCGAGCGATTCGCCCGGCGCGAGGTCAAAGCTCACGTTGTCCACGGCCTTGATCACCCCGACGACTTTCCGCCGGAAGCCGCGACCGTAGACCGGAAAATGTTTGCCCAGCCCGCGGACGGACAGCAGCGGCGCCGCGCCTGCCGGCGACGGGACGAGGCCGGCGGACACCGGATCGGGCGCCGGGTTCATCGGTCCGCCCCTTTCACGGCCACCGGCGACCCCGCTCCGGCCGCCGCGGCCGCCCGCCGGCTCGGCAGCGCCTCGAGCAGCGCGCGCGTGTGGGCGTGCTGCGGATTCCGGAGCACGTCCCGCACGCTCCCTTTCTCCACAATTTCCCCGCGCTGCATCACCGCCACCTCGTCGGCCATCTGCGCGACCACGCCAAAATCATGCGTGATGAGCAGCACCGAGCAGCCGAGCTCGCGCTGCAGGCTCCGGATGAGCCCCAAAATCTGCGCCTGAATCGTCACATCCAGCGCCGTCGTCGGCTCGTCCGCGATCAGCAGCTCCGGCTGGCAGACCAGCGCCATCGCGATGATGACGCGCTGCCGCATCCCGCCGGACAGCTCGTGGGGAAACTGGTCGAAGCGCTGCGCGGGATTCGCGATGCCGACTTTCTTGAACATCTCGATCGTCAAGCGCTGCGCCGCCGCCGCGCTCACGTCCTGGTGCATGAGAATCGCCTCCGCCACCTGGTTCCCGATACTGTGCACCGGCGAGAGCGCCGTCATCGGCTCCTGAAAAATCATGCTCACCAGCCCGCCGCGCACCTTGAACAGCAGACCGGAATCCTCGTCGAGCTGCGCGATGTCGATGTCGCCCTCGCGCCGCGACCGCAGCACGATCCGCCCGCCGAGGATTCGTCCCGGCGGCTGCACCAGCCGCAAAATCGAATTCGCTGTGACGCTCTTGCCGCTCCCCGACTCCCCCACCAACGCCAGCGTCCGGCCCCGACCGATACTCAGCGACACGTCCCGCACCGCCTCCACGACGCCGTCGCCCGTGAAGAACGAGACCTTGAGGTTTTTGACCTCCAACAGCACGGGCGCCGGCTCGCTCATCGGGCCGAATAGGGATCGGCCGCATCGCGCAGCCCGTCCCCGAGGAAATTGAAACACAGCACCGTCAGCACAATCAGCACGACCGGCAGGAGGAGCCACGGATAGTTGGCCACCGTCTGGATGCTCTCGCACTCCTTCAGCATCACGCCCCAGCTCACAATCGGCGGCCGCAGGCCCAGTCCGAGAAACGACAGCGAGGTTTCCCCGAGCACCATCGTCGGCACGCTCATCGTCAACACGACGATGATGTGGCTCGAGAAACCGGGCAGCAGGTGCCGGAACAGGATCCGCCCGTGGCTCGCGCCGAGCAGCCGCGCCGCCGTCGCATAATCCTCCTCCCGCAGCGCCAGGATCTTGCCGCGCACCACGCGGGCCAGCCCGGTCCAGCCAAACAGGCTGAGCACGAGCGTGATCGCAAAATAGGTCGACAGCGGCGGCCAGTCCGCCGGCAGCACCGCCCCAAACGCCAACCACAGCGGGATCTGCGGAAACGCGTTCACGATCTCAATCACGCGCTGGATGATCGTGTCCGTCAGTCCGCCCACATAACCGGAAATTCCGCCGATCGTCACCCCGAGCAGAAAGGTCACCGCGATCGACACCAGCCCCACCGACAGGCTGATGCGCGAACCGTAGACCAGCCGGCTGAAAATATCCTGCCCGTATTTGTCGGCGCCGAGGAAGAAAAACGTCGGCGCCGCCCCGTCCAGCCCGTGCGCCCCGGCGGCCTTCGCGCCGAACAAATGCCGGTCCCACGGAATCAGGCCGCCGAGCCGGTAGGGTTCGCCCTGCACGAAAAAACCCAGCGCGACGACGCGCGTGGGGTCCTCCCGGTAGCTGCGTTTGAACGTCAGGGGATCGACGTGGCTGCGCATCGCCGGCACGTGCCAGCCGTGCGCGAGCGAAAAGCGCGGCAACTGCGGCGGGCAATAGGCGTGCGACAGGTCGCGCCATTGCCGCGTCGAGGGCGCAAAAAATTCCGCGCCGGCCGCCAGCGTATACAGCACCCCCAGCAGATAGAGCGACCCCACCGCCAGCTTGTGCCGGAAGAACCGCCGCCGGATCAGCGCCCAGTGCGACAGCGCACCCGCCGCCTCCGCGGGAGCCGCGGAGCGGGGAACGAAAACATCGGCAGGGGCGGCCATTCCTCCCGAGGAAACCCGCCCCGTCCCACGCCGCAAGGGGCAATTGCCCGCGGACCCTTCCGCACCCCGCACCCGCCCGATTTTTTCGCTGTTGCCAGACCCGCGTCGCGCTCGCTCTTGTCACGCCGCTTTACGGTCCTCCCTGTTCCCATGAAATCCCTGCTTTCCCTGCCCTGCCGTGCCCTCGCCGCGCTCACCGTGCTGGCCCTCGCCGCCCACGCCGCGCCCGCCATCAAAATCGGTTTCCTCGTCAAACAGCCCGAGGAACCCTGGTTCCAGCTCGAATGGAAATTCGCCGACCAAGCCGCCAAGGACCTCGGCTTCACCCTCGTCAAAATCGGCGCCGGCGACGGCGAGAAGGTGCTGTCCGCCATCGACAACCTCGCCGCAGGCGGCGCCCAAGGCCTGGTCATTTGCACGCCCGACACCCGCCTCGGCCCCGGCATCGTCGCCAAGGCCCGGGCCGCCGGACTCAAACTCCTCGCCGTCGACGACCAGTTCGTCGGGGCCAACGGTCAGCCCATGACCAAGGTCCACTACCTCGGCATCTCCGCCGGCAAGATCGGCGAAGAGGTCGGCAAGACCCTCGCCGCCGAAATGAAAAAACGCGGCTGGACCGCCGCCGACACCGCGGTCTGCGCCGCGACCTTCGACGAACTCGCCACCGCCAAGGCCCGCACCGACGGCGCCATCGCCTCGCTCAAAGCCGCCGGCTTCCCCGAGAACCGGATCTTCAAAGCCCCGCAGCGCACCGCCGACATCCCCGGCTCGTTCGACGCCACCAACGTCCTCCTCACCCAGAAGCCCGCCGTGAAACACTGGCTCGTCTGCGGGAACAACGACAGCGCCGTCCTCGGCGCCGTGCGCGCCCTCGAGGGCCGCGGGTTCACCGCCGCCACCGCCGTCGGCGTCGGCATCAACGGCACCGATTGCATCGTCGAATTCGAGAAGGCCAAACCCACGCCGTTCTTCGGCTCCATGCTCCTCTCCGCGAAAAGCCACGGCTACGAAACAACCAAGATGATGTATCACTGGATAAAAGACGGCAAGGAGCCGCCCCTCGACACCCGCACCGTCGGCGTCCTCATCACCCGCGAAAACTTCCGCCAAGTGCTCAAGGACCAGGGCATCCGGGATTGAGGCCCTCGTCTCCCTCCGCTGCGTAGCCCTGCTCGTGAGAGCAGGGACCGTCCCCGCTTCCCTGAGATGTCCGTGCCCGCCCCCGCCCTCGCCTTCGACCGCGTCTCCATGGCCTTCCCGGGCGTCAAGGCGCTCGACGACGTCTCCTTCGACGTCCGCGCCGGTTCGATCCACGCGCTCATGGGCGAAAACGGCGCGGGCAAATCCACCCTGCTCAAAATCCTCAGCGGCGCCTACACGCCCTCCGGCGGCTCCCTCGCCCTCGACGGCCGGCCCCGCACCTCCGGCGACACCTCCGACGCCCTCGCCGCCGGCATCGCCGTGATCTACCAGGAACTGCATCTCGTCCCCGAGATGAGCGTCGCGGAAAACCTGTTTCTCGGCCACCTCCCGCAAAAATTCGGCCTCGTCAACCGCCGCGCCCTCGCCGCAGCCGCCCGCCAGCAACTCGAGCTCATCGGCGAAGAGCTCGATCCGTGGACCAAGCTCGGCACCCTGTCGCTCGGCCAGCGCCAGATGGTCGAAATCGCAAAAGCCCTCACCCGCGGCGCCCGCATCATCGCCTTCGACGAACCCACCAGCAGCCTCTCCGACCGCGAAGTGCGCCGGCTCTTCACCATCATCCGCGAACTCCGCTCCCGCGGCTGCGCCGTCCTCTACGTGTCCCACCGCATGGAGGAAATTTTCGAGCTCTGCGACCGCATCACGATTTTGCGCGACGGCCGCCACGTGGACACGGCCGACCTCGCCACGCTCACCCGCGACGCCGTCGTCCAACGCATGGTCGGCCGCAAACTCGCGGACATCTACCACTACACGCCGCGCCCGCCCGCCGGCCCCGGCCTCGTCGTGGAAGGCCTGTGCGGCCCCGGCCTCGCCGAACCCTGCACGTTCTCCGCCGCCGCCGGCGAGATCTTCGGCTTCTTCGGGCTCATCGGCGCCGGCCGCAGCGAGTTGTTGAAACTGCTTTTCGGCGGTGCCGAAAAAACCGGCGGCCGCGTCACCTTCGCCGGCCGCGCGCTCACGCTCACCTCTCCGCGCCAGGCCATCGAAGCCGGCATCGTGCTCTGCCCCGAGGACCGCAAGAAAGAGGGCATCATCCCCGTGCGCTCCGTCCTCGAAAACACCAACCTCAGCGCCCGCCGGCGCAAAGCCCGCGCCGGCCTTTTCATCCACGAGGCCTGGGAGCAGACCAACGCCCGCGAGCGCACCGCCCAACTCCGCGTCAAAACGCCCTCGGTCCACCAGCTCATCCGCAACCTCTCCGGCGGCAACCAGCAGAAGGTCATCCTCGGCCGGTGGCTCTCCGAAAAGGTCAACGTCCTCCTCCTCGACGAGCCCACCCGCGGCATCGACGTCGGCGCGAAGAGCGAGATCTACACGATCATGCAGGACCTCGCCCGCTCCGGCGTCTGCGTCATTGTCGTCTCGAGCGAACTCCCCGAGATCCTCGGCGTCTCCGACCGCATCGCCGTCATGCGCCAGGGCAAGATCGCTGCCATCCTCGACCGCGCCGAGGCGACCGAAGAAAAACTCCTCAAACTCGCGCTGCCGCTCGAATCCGGACCACGTGGCGCGGAGCTTCCGCCCGCGCTCGCAACACCCTAAGCCGTCCCAGCGCGGGCTACAGCACCGCGCCACCCGAAACCGCCCGCTCATGTCCACGACAGCCTCCGCCGCCGCCTCCCCCGCTCCCCGCCCAGCCGTCGCCGACTTCTTCGACAAAGCCGGCATGCTCGTCGTGCTCGCGATCCTGTTCGTCGGCTGCTCGGTCTTCGTCGAAAATTTCCTCTCCTGGCGCAATATGCAGGGCCTCGCCCTCGCCGTCTCGATGACGGGCATGGTCGCCTGCACGATGCTGTTCTGTCTCGCGGCCGGCGATTTCGATCTCTCGATCGGCTCCGTCGTCGCCTGCGCCGGCGTGCTCGCCGCCGTCGTCATGAACCAGACCGAGAGCATCACGCTCGGCGTCGCCGCCGGCCTCGGCATCGGGGCCCTCGTCGGCGTCACCAACGGTTACGTCGTCGCCAAACTCCGCATCAACGCTCTCATCACCACGCTCGCCACGATGCAGATCGTGCGCGGCTTCGGCTTCATCATCTCCGACGGCAAGGCGGTCGGCATCGGCCTCGAAGACTTTTTCTCCCTCGGCAGCTCCGCCCTCTTCAGCGTGCCGACGCCCGTGTGGATCACCGCCGGGTGCTTCGCGCTTTTCGGGTTCATTCTCAACCGCACCGTCTTCGGCCGCGACACGCTCGCCGTCGGCGGCAACGCCGAAGCCGCCCACCTCGCCGGTATCGCCGTCGACCGCGTGAAGATCGTCATCTTCACCGCGCAGGGCGTGATGGCCGCCTTCGCCGGCATCGTCCTCGCCTCCCGCATCACGAGCGGCCAGCCGAACACCTCGCAAGGCTTCGAACTCGAGGTCATCTCCGCCTGTGTGCTCGGCGGCGTGTCGCTCACGGGCGGCGTCGGCAGCATGGCCTTCGTCATCGCGGGCGTGCTGATCATGGGCATCGTCCAAAATGCGATGAACCTGATGAACGTCGCGACGTTCTACCAATACGTCGCCCGCGGCCTGATCCTCCTCGCGGCCGTGTTGTTCGACCGGTGGAAACGGCGGAAGCAGTGAGGCATCGTCCGCCTGCACCGTTCGCCCGTTCCGCCCAATTCGATCCACGCTCACCGCCGAAATTTCACGCCCTGCCCTCGCGCTGCCTCCTGCGGATCGTCTTGAGTCGCCCCGCCGCTTGGTTGAGCGCGTCGTCGAGCCTGCTTCGATCACCGTCGCCGTGAAAGACGGCCTTCGTCGCCTGGCCGATGGGGCGACCGGACGGGTCGCCCGTCTTACCGAAAAGCAGTATCCGGCTGCCGTGCGATGACCGTGAGGTTTCACCCCGAATTTCCGGCCGATGTCCGGAGGTTCACCGCTGGCGATGCTGAAGTTTCTTCCGGACTCCGGGACCGTTTTCGCCGCGAGATTGACGAGAGTAGTGCGGCCATCAAGACGGCCCCCGGCGGGGCCGGACACTTCCACAACCTCGGCTCTTCCATCATTCCGATCACGAAGGGAAATGGCGACGCACCCGCGTTGGTGCCGCGGACCTGGCCCATCGTGCGGCCGTTGCTCCGCTGAAACCCGGCGCACCCCGCGCGCTAACGCAATCGGCCCAGGGGGCGACTTCGTTCCAGCCCGGATATTTCACCCTCAACTTGGGCAAACCGGTTCCACAGGGCACGGAGCCCAGCGCACAGAGCTCACCGAGCGGACACGGTGTTTGGCTCCGTGACCTCGCTTCCGGACTCTGTCCGCCCGGTGAAAAATAATTTCTTTCGGAAAGCGTGATTGATGCGGGCTGGCGCAACACCGCGGCCGGCAGCATTTGGGCCGGCGCCACGGCCCCCACGGCCCGATCCGCATCAGGGCCATTCGCTTCATGATTGAGCTGGCGCGACCGCCGGCGGCAGCCGCCGCAAGGTCCGCCCCTCGTTCCACTGGCCCTCGAGCATAATCGTCGTCGCCTGCTCGGGCATGCCCCGCTCATTGCGCTCGACCATGCTGATGAGCGCATCCACGGCCATCGCGCCGGTGAGTTTGCCGTTTTGCCAGACGCCGCTGAGCGGATCGCCCAATTTCGGACAGGCCAGCCAGGCGAACCCGATATCCTCCGGAATGCGCCGGCCTGCGCGCGTGATCAGATCGCGCAACGGCGCTCCGCCCAGATTGATGACCACGTCGGGCTTCTCCTGTTTCAGCCAACGCGCCACCTGCGGAGCCGCGGCGTCATTCCAGTCGTCCACAAACAACGGTTCGACCAGCGTGAGGTCCGGCATCATTTCCGCCGAGACCAGATAGCCCGCCTGCCACCGGCCCTGAAAGCGGTGCCGGTGGACCTGGCGCAACGCGAGCCCGGGTCGACGGTAGCCGCGCTTGTAGCACTCGCGCACGGCCAGCAGGCTCGAAAAATAGTGGTCGTTGCACACCGTCGTGATGGTCAGCGAGGGCAACGGCACACTGATGCTCACGGCCGCAAAATAATTCCAGTGCAAGGCCGGCGGCGGATCGCCGTCCGCCAGCGGACTGATCAGCAGGCCCTGAATGCCCCGGGCGCGCAGCATCTCGGAAAACCGCTCGTTGGACATGCCGTCGCGGTGCAGCCAGAACTCCTGCGCCCGGTAGCCCCGCAACGTCGCCCGCTCCAGCGCCCCCTCCCGCAGTTGCCGGATCGTGAGCGAAGGATTGTGGCTCCATCCGTCCGCCGCATGATGCGCGCAGACGAGCGCGAGCGCCGGCTTGTCTTTCAACGGCTTTCCCTGCCGCCGGATGCGCATCAGCGTCGAAAGATAGGGGTTCGGCTGATAACCGAGCTGCTTGGCGACGGCCTGGATGCGCTCGCGCGTCCCCTGCGGAATGCGCGGATTGTTGGCCAGACTCATCGACACCGTCGCCTGCGTAACGCCCGCCTGCGCCGCGATGGTCTTCATGGTGACGCCGAGGCTCATTGCTTAAGGATGTAAGCAAAACGGGGCTTTTTTCCGGTCGGCGCAAACGAAATCCTCGACGAGGTTGTCCCCCCCTCTCTGACTGCGCGCTTCATACCCCGCGCCAGCCAGACCCACCCCGACCCACCAAACCCTGCCTCGTTCCATGACCCGCAAATCCCTGACCGCCCTCCCGCCGGCCGCGCTGCTCCTGTTGAGCGCCACCGCCGCGTTCGCCCAAACCGCCCCCGCCTCTCCCCCGGCCAAAAACCCGGGCGAGGTGATCCAACTCTCGGAATTCTCCGTCAGCGCCGATCCCAACCGCGGCTACGCGCCTTCCGAAACGATGACCGGCTCGCGCATCGCGACCAAGATCGTCGACCTGCCCTACACCGTGAACATGCTCACGAGCGAGTTCCTCGAAGATTTCGGCATCTTCGAACTCGCCGACAATATCGTCCAAATCGGCAGTTTCACCGGCCTCGACATCGGCGGCAATTTTAACCTGCGCGGCTTCCAATCCACCTACCAACTGCGCGACGGCTTTTTCCGGCTCGGCCGCTATGGTTCGAGCAACATCGACCGGATGGAAATCATCAAGGGATCGAACGCCGCCATCTACGGCCGCACTTCGCCCGGTGGCATGGTGAATATGATCTCCAAGGCGCCGAAGGACCGGCAGTCGGAGAAATTCAGCTACAACGTCGGCGACTACGGCACCCAGCGCGTCACCCTTGAGGCCACCGGCCCCGTGCCGGTCGATGCCCTCGGCAAGACCTCCTACATCGTCACGCTCAGCCAATACCAGCGCGACTTTGGCCAGGAATACGCCCGCAACCGCAACCTCGAGTATTATGCGGCGCTCAAGCATAAGTTCGACAACGGCGGCAACCTTCTCCTCTCCGCGGAATACCTCTTGCAAATCCGCCACTCGCCCAACACCGCCTCCCCGCTGATCAACGATCAGAAGGGTACCCCCACCAACACCGACGACGAAATCGTCGGCTACGCGAAAGGCCTCGCCGGCTACAACGCCTTCGGCCCCGTCAGCGAACTCACCCGCGGCGCCACCAGCTACACCGCCAACTACGACCGCCGCCTGAACGACGTCTTCAGCGTTCGTGCGTCCGGCAATTACTATTTGGCCCGCCGCTGGGACTATAACCAAAACAACGGCTGGCCCACCGTGAACATCAACCCCGCCCCGGCCGCAGCCACCGGCCTCGTTCCCCCGATCACCGTCGTCCGCGGCGCAATTCCCTCCAAGGGCCAGATCGTCGAAGACGGCGGCGGTATCCAGAGCGACATGCTCGCCCATTACTGGACCAACAACCGCAAGATCGAGCACCGCACCCTCGTCGCCGTCGACTTCAACGACTACTACCGCTGGGACCCGGCCCGCAGCTACGCGGCCGCCACCGATCCCGATCTCGTCGCCTGGAGCGCGGCCGTCCGGACCACCACGCTCGACCCGAAAACCCTCACCCCCATCAGCCCGATCAACTACTTCACCAAGACCTTCGACGGCTCCAAGGGCATCTCCACCCGAATCCGTAAACAGCGCGTGTCCGTCCTCGGCGGCCTGATCCGCCAACAGACGGCGTTGTTCGACGGCCGCCTGCTCACCTATGCCGGCGTCCGTTTCGACACGGTCCGCTTCCGGCACCGCGATTTCACCGCGCCCCCCGCCGGCTTCTCGCCCGGCCAGCAGCTCGACAAGAGCATGGACTCCGGCGTGACGCCCAACCTCGGCGTGAACTACAAATTGACCCAGAATCTGCGCGTGTTTGCCAACTACAGCGAGAGCTTCTTCGTCCCCCAATCCGACGCGACGCCCACGGTGGCCCGCGCCGACTACGTGGCCGAGACCGCCAAGGGCTACGACTACGGCTTCAAGGGCGCGCTCCTGAACGACCGCCTGAACTTCACCGTCAGCGGCTTCTACGCCATCCGCAACAACGTCTCCGTAACCGAGTCGATCGAAACGCCGC
>CAJAYO010000255.1 GCA_903948415.1 uncultured Opitutia bacterium
GCAAAGGGCTCGCGCTCGACCTGATCAGGCAGTCATCGAATTCACGTCCCCATGCCCTCCCTCGTTTCCCAATCTTCGCAACGACCTCGACAATGCCGTCAAACGAGCCCGGCGTGCGGCGGAAACGGGTGTGCGCAAGGCGCTCGATCTTCACCCCGAAAGTCCGTTGACCTCTAACGCACCCACTACGTGCTCGTCGGCAAAGGGCTCAAAGGACTCACAAGGAACCGCCGCGACAAACCCGCCAAGAGCCCGCCAAACCCGTCACGCCGCCGTCCGGTTCAAAGAGGAAAATTACCGCGCGAAAAAGGGCCACACCGCGGACGCCCTCTCGCTCCGGTTCTCCGAAAGGCCGGGAAGAAAATCGTCGCTGGAGTTCCTTGCGACTGACCCATCTCGCACCTCGTTTCGCGACCCGTATCCCAGCCGACCCACCAGCTTGAAAACGTGGTGTAGAAAAAAGTGTAGAAAACCATCCGAAAAATCGTCCGAAACAGGCACCAGAAAATAGAGTGTAGAAAGGTGTAGAAAATCTCCGAGGGAAAGGGCAGAGGCCCCAGACCTTATGACGCATCGTTTCCGCTCTTATCGGACGGTCTGAGGCACAGGTCTAACTGACCTCTGCATTTTTCTACACCTTCCTTTCTACACTTTCCTCAAAAATTGAGCCAATTTCAGCGAATTTCGGAGAAATCCGGATCACCTTTTTTCAAAATTTACCTCCGATAATTTGTATCGGGATATTTGGGACAAATTGGGAAAAACGCGTTTTAGAGTTCTGAGACCTGCGTGTCTACCAATTCCACCACCCGGGCAACGAGCGGACGGTCACGAGACACGCCCAGCCCGCCCCGGGCAAGAAAATAGATTTCCGTCTCCGCCGACCGCCCCCCCTCCCCTGCCCCCACCCCCGCACGCTCAGGCGCGCAATTTTGCCTTGATGGCCTTCACCCGGGCGAGCGTGGTGCGGACGTTCTGTTCGATCCCCGCCCAGTCCTTTTGGGCCAACATCTCCTTGGTCACCAGATTGCTGCCCATCCCCATCGCGGCGACGCCCGCCCCGAGCCAGGCCGTCAACGACTCTTCCGTCGATTCCACGCCGCCGGTCGGCATGAGCTTCGTCCACGGCATCGGCCCGAGCACGTTTTTCACGAAGCCGGGCCCGCCGACTTCCTTGCCCGGAAACATTTTCACGATCTCGCAGCCGAGTTCCTGGGCGTCGGAAATCTCGGAGGCACTGCCGCAGCCCGGCGAATACGGGACCATCCGCCGGTTGCACAACTTGGCGACGTCGGCGTTGAGCGACGGCCCGACCACGAAATTCGCCCCGCAGTTGAGGTAGAGCGCGGCCGTATACGGTTCCACGATCGAGCCGACGCCGAGGATCAGCGACGGATCCGCCTGCAGGAAATGCCGCTCCAGCTCGCTGAACACCTGCCAGGCGTGGTCGCCGCGGTTGACGAACTCGACGAGTTTGCACCCGCCCCGGCTGATCGCCGCCACGACGTGCTTGGCCGTCTCGACGTCCGGATGATAGAAAACCGGCACGACACTGAGGTCGTAAATGGTGGTGAGCACCTGCATGCGCGAATAGCGGGCCATAGGAAAAAGGGAGGCTGAGGGTGAACGGACGGAAAACGAGAGGGGAATTCTTCTCTGGCGCCGGTGAGTCGCAAGCGGAAAGCCGGGGCCGGCCGCGCCCCGGGCGCATCGCCGTTGCGTGCAGCGCTCCGTGTTCCCGGGGTGGGCCGTGCGCTCCGCGCGCGGCGCAACGCGTCACGGCAGGACCGGCGATCTGCCGCCCGCGGAGCGCACGGCC
>CAJAYO010000256.1 GCA_903948415.1 uncultured Opitutia bacterium
GCGCCCCTGCGGATAGATCAAAATTTCCTTGGCGCCCGCCTGGGACTGACCGGTCGGCCAGCCATACTCATCGAGCACCTCCTCCTTGGTCGCCCCCGGTCCAACCACCGGCCGCGGGTCCGCCGCCCAGACCGCCCCCGCCATCCACATTATCGCCAGCCAGACCACCCACTGCGGCGCGCCCGCAATGCAACGGTTCCGAAGCGGAGCGATGGAGGTCGATAACATCCCCTGTTCCATCGGCCCTGGGCTCCATCTTGGCAACGTCAAGCTGCGCGGCTGCGTAGAAATCCCGCCGGGCTGGGGCCCGACCGAACGCGCCCCGTCCCGCGCCGCCCACCGCTCAGCGCAGCGTCATCAACGCCGCGTAGGTCTCGATCCCGTCCCACAGGAACTGCACCTGCACATTTTCGTTTTCCGCGTGCTGGTTGTTGTCGGCATTCACGACCGGCACCGTGAGGAGCTTGGCCCCGAGCATCTCCTCGATCGTGATCAGCGGCAACGTGCCGCCCAAAGACGGCAACTGCACGACCGGATAAGCCACCGTCGGCTGCACCGCCGCGACCACCGCCTGCGCGAGCGGCAGATCCATCGCCGTGCGTTGGGGATTCGTTCCGCCCGATTTGGCCTCGAGCCGGAGGATCCGCGCGTGCTCCGCCCGTTCCGCCTCCGTCGGATCGCGGTCCAACACCAACCAACCCCGGTCCTTCAGGTGGGCGACCACCTTCGCCACCTGCCGCGCCGCATCGTTGCCCGGCACCAGCCGCAGATCGAGCGTCGCGCGCGCCACCGTCGGAATGACGTTCGCCGCCAGCGCGCCGACGTTCGCCCCCTGGAGGCCGTTGATATCGAGCGTGGGCAGATTGAAGCCCGCGAACCACGTCCGCCCCGGCACCTCCGCGCGCGCCAATCCCAACTCGCGCTGCAACGCCTCCTCCACCGGCGGAATCGCCGCCACCGCCCGCGCTTCCGTCGCCGTGAGCGGAATCACGTCGTCGCAAAAACCCCTTCACCAACACGCACCCCTCGTCGTCCTTCATCGACGCGAGCAGGTTCACGAGCGACTGCGACGGATTCGGCGCCCAGTTGCCGTAGTTGCCGCTGTGCAACGGCCGTTTCGGTCCGAAGACGGTCAGGTGCACGTTCACGTCGCCGCGCACCCCGAACGCCACCCCCTTTTTGCCCGACGGATGACAGGGCCCGTCGAGAATGAGCCACAACTCCGCGCGCAACGCCGCGCGATGCGCCTCGATCGTCGTCCGCAGACTGGGCGAGCCCATCTCCTCCTCGCCGTCGAAGAAAAACTTCAGATTCACCATCGGGGTCGCGCCCGAGGCCATGAGCGCCGAGTAGGCGTTGAGGATCGCCATCACGCCGGCCTTGTCGTCCGCGCTGCCGCGCCCCGTGAGCCGCCACGACGGATCAACGCGGTCGCCGGACTTCCAGCCCTCGACGATCGGCCCGCCCTGCTCGACCGGGCCGGTCGCAAATTTCGGCGCAAACGGCTCCCAGCCCGCGGCCCATTGCGCCGGGTTCACCGGCTGACCGTCGTAGTACGCATAGAGCATCAAGGTCCGCGTCGCCCCGGGCACCTTCACCTCGCCGAACACGGCCGGATTCGAATTCGGCGACGCCACGGTGAGCAACCGCGCCTCGATCCCGCGGCGCTGCATCATCCCGACGATGAAGTCGGCGTTGCGGCGGATGTTCGCACGGTCGACGGTCATGTTGGGAATCGCGAGCAGCTCGCGATACTCGTCGATCACTTCGCGCTCATGCGCCACGCGCCACGCGCGGACTTGGTCCGGCAACGGCGCCGCCTCCCGCGCCGACCCGGCGACCACCAGCGCCCAACCCACCGCCGCGCGACCGAAAAGCTTCATCGCCCTCCCTTCGCCCCCCCCCGGGCCCAGGCCAAGACCGGAAAATTTTTCGTGCGCTCACTGCGCCCCCGCGCCTAAGTCCTCTGGTCCATGCCCGCCGCCACGCCCGATCTCGCCGCGCTCCTCCAGCGCACGTTTGGCTACTCGACGTTTCGCCCGCTCCAGCGCGAAATCATCGACGCCACGCTTGCGGGCCAAGACGTGTTCGCCCTCCTCCCCACCGGCGGCGGCAAATCCCTCTGTTTCCAGCTCCCCGCCCTCGCCCGCCCCGGCCTCACCGTCGTCGTCTCCCCGCTCATCGCATTGATGAAGGACCAGGTCGACCAACTCCAGGCCAGCGGCGTCGCCGCGACCTTTCTCAATTCCACCCTCGGGGAAAAGGAAGCGCGCGCCCGCCTCTCCGGCCTGCATCGCGGTCAGTATAAACTCCTCTACGCCGCCCCCGAACGCCTCATGCTCGACGGCTGGGTCGAGAACCTGAAAACGTGGAACGTCACCTGCATCGCCATCGACGAAGCCCACTGCGTCTCGGAATGGGGCCACGACTTCCGCCCCGAATATCGCCAGCTCGCGAAACTCCGCACCGCCCTCCCCGGCATCCCGATGATGGCGCTCACCGCCACCGCCACCGGCCGCGTCCGCACCGACATCATCAAGCACCTGAAGCTGCACCAGCCGCGGACCTTCGTCGCCAGCTTCAACCGCCCCAACCTCACCTACCGCGTCATCCCGAAGGATGAGCCCGCCAAACAGATCATCGATTTCGTCCGCAAGCGCGAACACGAGAGCGGCATCATCTACTGCGCCAGCCGCGCCACCGCCGAACGCGTCGCCGACTCCCTCGCCGGCCGCGGCTTTGCCGCCCGCGCCTACCACGCCGGCCTCACCGCCGAGGAGCGCGGCCGCAACCAGGAACAGTTTCTCCGCGACGACACCCGCATCATGTGCGCCACGATCGCCTTCGGCATGGGCATCAACAAGCCCAACGTCCGCTGGGTCATCCACCACGATCTCCCGAAAAACATCGAGGGCTACTATCAGGAGACCGGCCGCGCCGGCCGCGACGGGCTGCCCGGCGACTGCCTGCTCCTCTTCAGCCCCGGCGACATCGCGAAGCAGACCCACTTCCTCGACGAGATCACGAACAAGCAGGAGCAGGAAATCGCCCGCGCCCAGCTCCGCCAGATCGTCCACTACGCCGAGAGCGCCGGCTGCCGCCGCGTCGAACTCCTCGCCTACTTCGGCGAAAAATTCCCCCTCGATAACTGCGCCGCCTGCGACAACTGCTCCGAGCCCCGCGAAACCTACGACGGCACCCTCGTCGCGCAGAAATTCCTCTCCTGCATTTTCCGCATCCGCCAAAACGGCCGCTTCGGCGTCGGCCTCAACCACGTCATCGAGGTCCTCGTCGGCGCCGACACCGAGAAAATCACGCGCTGGGGCCACCACCAGCTCTCGACCTACGGCATCGGCCAGGACCTCGCCCGCCCGGCTTGGGCCGCCGTCGGCCGCGAGCTCATGCGGCTCGGCTACGTCGGCATCGACGAGGGCGAATACGCCACACTCCACCTCACCGCCTCCGGCATGGCGGTCCTCCGCGCCCGCACGCCCATCACCCTCACGAAAACCCTCGATCTCCCCAAGGCCAAACGCGTCACCCGCCGCGAGGGCGACGTCGAGTGCGACGAGATCCTCTTCGAGCGCCTCCGCACGCTCCGCCGCAAACTCGCCGACGAACGCGGTGTCCCCGCGTATATTGTTTTCGGAGACACCACGCTCCGCGCGATGGCGCGCCACTACCCCGACCGCGTCGAGCGCATGGAGGGCATCCCCGGCATGGGCGAAAAGAAACGCGCCGAATTCGGCGAACCCTTCGCCAACGAAATCTTCCTCTACCTCCGGTCGAATTCGAAGCAGGCCTTCGATTGAAGCGGAGCCCGCGCCCCATGCTCACGCCCTTCCGCTCCGGCCCAGGCGTAGATCTACGCCCCACCTTGGGCTCGTTCTGCCGCCGGAAGCCGGCCAGCCTGGCCCTCTCCCCATGAAGACCACCCTTCTTGGCTGGACCGCCGCGTCCGGCTGGCAACCTCCCGTTTCAACCTGGCCGGCGTCCGCGAACCTCGTCCTCTACTTCGGGGCCACCGCCCTGCTGGAACCCGGCTCGGCCCCGCTCGCGGAATTGCGCGCCCGTTTTCCGGCGGCCGTGTGCGCCGGCTGCAGCACCGCCGGCGAAATCCTCGGCGCCACCGTGCGCGACGATTCGCTCGCCGTGCTGTGCGTCGGGTTCGACCTCGCCCGGGTCCGCGCCGAATCGGTCATCGTCGCCGACGCCGCCGAGAGCGCCGCCACGGCGACCGAACTCGGCCGGCGCCTCGCCGCCCCCGACCTCCGCCACGTGCTCGTCCTCAGCGACGGCCTCGCCGTCAACGGCACCACCCTCACCAGCGGCTTTCGCTCCGCCCTGCCGCCCGGCGTATCCGTCACCGGCGGACTCGCCGGCGACGGCGCGGCGTTCAAGCGCACGCTCGTCGGCCTCGGCGCGGACATCGGCCCCCACCGCGTCGTCGCGATCGGATTCTACGGGGCAACCCTGCACGTCGCCTTCGGCTCCGCCGGAGGCTGGGAACCGTTCGGGCCCCGCCGCCTCGTCACGCGGTCCGCCGGCAACATCCTCTTCGAACTCGACGGTCAGCCCGCCCTCGCCCTCTACAAGCGCTACCTCGGCGAACGCGCTGCCGGACTGCCCGCCACCGGGCTGCTGTTTCCCCTCAGTCTCCTGCCCCGCCGCGAGGCCGACGACGGTCTCGTCCGCACCATCCTCGCCCTCGACGAAACCCGGCAGTCGCTCACCTTTGCCGGCGACATCCCCCAGGGCGCCTACGTGCGGCTCATGAAGGCCGGCTCCGATGCCCTGGTCGGCGGCGCCCAGACCGCCGCGCGCAACGCCGGCAACCAGCCCGGGGCCGCCTTCGCCGTTCTGGTCAGCTGCGTCGGCCGCACACTCGTCCTCGGCCAGCGCGTCGAGGAGGAAGTCGAAACCGTGCTGGCCCACCTCGGGACCGCCACCGCCGCCGCCGGCTTTTACTCCTACGGCGAAATCTGCCCGAGCGGCCTGCAGCACAGCTGCGATTTGCACAACCAGACGATGACCCTCACGGTCTTTCGCGAAACGCCGCCCGTGCCTTGAACCCCCTGCTCGCCCGCCAAATCCGCAAGCACCTGCCGCACGTCGACCCCGACGATGCCGCCTGGCGGGACTTTTTTGCCGCGGTCGGCTCCGCCTACGGCGAGCTCGAAAACGACCGGGATTTCCTCGAACACACCCTCGAGGTCGCCTCCGACGAACTCACCGAGGCCAACGAAAAATTGCGCCACGAATCCGCGCGCCAGCTCGCGTCCCTGATCCGCTACTACGAACAAACGCTCGAGTTTCAGCAGGGCATGATCCTGTGCGTGCACCACACGCCCGCCGGGTTCCGCCACACGCTCTGCCGCGGCCAGCTCCTCCAACGCCTCGGCTTCACGCCCGCCGAGATCGAGGGCAAACTCGTCGACGAAGTCAGCAGCCCCGCCCAGGCCGCCCTGCTCAACGGCGCGTTCACCCGCGCGTGGGCCGGCGAACAGGTGGCCCTCAGTTTCGCCAACGACGCGGGCATCGAACTCTTCGCCCTCATGCGCCCGCGCGTCGAAAACGGCACCGTCCAGGAGATCATCGCATCCTGCATCGAGATCACGCCGCTGAAGGAAGCCGAACGCGCACTCCGTTCCGCCAAGGAGCGCGCCGAATCCGCCGACCGCGCCAAGAGCGAATTCCTGGCCGTGATGAGCCACGAAATCCGCACGCCCCTCAACGCCGTCCTCGGTTTCTCCGAAATCCTCAAGGCCTCCGAACTCACCGCCGAGCAGCTGACCTGGGTGAACACCATCTGCGTCGCCGGCGAATCGCTCCTCGCCCTCATCGACGACATTCTCGACTTCTCCAAAATCGAGGCCGGGCGCCTCGCCCTGCACCTCGCCCCGGCGTCGGTGCCGACCTTGCTCGACGCCGCGGTCTCGCTCTTCCGCCAACGCGCCACCGCCAAGAACATCACGCTCACCACCGCGGTCGCCCCCGCGGTGCCCGCCTCCATCGCCACTGATGGACACCGCCTCCGCCAGATTTTGGTCAATCTCATCGGTAACGCGGTGAAGTTCACCCCGAGCGGTTCGGTCCGCATTTCCGTCGAACTCGCCGCCCCGGCGCCCGCGCCCGACGCCCCGTGCGTGCTCCGTTTCACGGTCGAGGACTCCGGCATCGGCATCCCGCTCGAGCGCCGCGAGCGCCTCTTCAAACCTTTCAGC
>CAJAYO010000257.1 GCA_903948415.1 uncultured Opitutia bacterium
CGGGCGCGGGAGCGGAGCGGAGGAGGGAGGGGAAGGCGAAGCCGGCGGCGGTGAGACGCGCGGTGAACCGGAGGGCTTCGCGGCGGGTGAGCGCGGCGGGCGCGGGGCGCGAGGAGGGGCGCGAGGAGGGGAGCGGGAGCATGGGATGGGGCGAAGGGCTATGACAGGTTCGCCGGGCGGCACGAAGCTCAGAGTGCGGGGCGGCGGGCGGGAACGTTTTTTTGCGCGTTGCCAGATGCGGAGGGGTGCAGTGGTTTCGGGAGGTGGTGCGATTTCCCCTGCTCCCTAATTCGCTGCGTGGTGCCTGCCGGGCCATGGCGGCCGTGGCGTCGGTGCTGGGGGCGATGACGGTGGTGGAAGCGCAGACGGCCTCGTTCAAATTTGCCACGCAGACGCTGACGGTGCCGGCGGGATTCACAGTTGAACTGGTCGCGGCGCCACCGACGGTGAACCGGCCGATCTCGATCGCGTTTGATGAGGAGGGCCGGCTCTACGCGACGGACTCGTCGGGGTTGAGCGAGAAGGCGGTGAAGCAGTTCGAAGAGAAGCCGCACCGCATCGTGCGGCTGGTGGATCGCGATGGGGACGGGCGTTTCGAAACGTCGACGGTGTTCGCGGAAAACATGATGTTTCCGCAGGGGGCGATGTTTTACGAAGGGTCACTCTACGTGGGGGCGCCGCCGCACATCTGGAAGCTCACCGATACGAATGGCGACGGCGGGTCGGACCGGCGGGAGATCTGGTACGACGGCAAGACCCTCACGGGCTGCGCGAACGATCTGCATGGGCCGTATCTCGGGCCGGAGGGCTGGTTCTACTGGACCAAGGGCGCCTTTGCCGAGCAGCGGCACACGCTGGGCAACGGCCGCGAACTCGTCACGCGGGCCGCGCATATTTTTCGCGCGCGACCGGACGGGACGGGGCTTGAGCCGGTGCTGACGGGTGGCATGGACAATCCGGTGGGCGTGGCGTTTACGGCGACGGGCGAACGGGTGTTGAGCGGGACGTTTTTCCAGATCGGCGCGGCGGGGAAGCGCGATGGGCTGATTCACTCGGTTTACGGTGGCGTTTATGGGAAAGAGAACTCCGCCACTGCCGGGCACGCGCGCACGGGCGATCTCATGCCGA
This sequence comes from uncultured Opitutia bacterium, assembly GCA_903948415.1. Lineage (GTDB taxonomy): Bacteria > Verrucomicrobiota > Verrucomicrobiia > Opitutales > Opitutaceae > GAS368. The sequence continues at coordinate 1,129 of CAJAYO010000257.1, forward strand.
TCATGACGCACCTGGGCGCGGCCGCGCCGGGTGGCTCGATCGCGTATCGGTCGCGGGGATTCGGGGCGGACTACGCGGACAATCTGTTCGTGTGTTCCTTCAACCTGCGAAAAATTTCGCGGCACGTGATGGTGGCGGACGGCGCGACGTTTACGACGAAGGACACGGATTTTGTCACGTCGGACAGCCAGGACTTTCACCCGACGGATGTGCTGGAGGATGCCGATGGCAGTCTGTTGATCGTCGATACGGGCGGTTGGTATAAGATCTGTTGCCCGACGTCGCAGCTCGCCAAGCCCGACGTGCTGGGCGGGATCTATCGCGTGCGAAAAACCGGCGCACCGAAAATGCCCGATGCGCGCGGACTGAAATTGCCGTGGGCGACGATGGCCGTGGGCGAGTGGGCGAAGCTTCTCGGCGATGAGCGTCCCGAGGTGCAGCAGCGCGCGATGCATCTGCTCGGCAAGCGGGGCGCGGACGCGGTCGCGGCGGTGCGGGAAATTGCGGCGAGCGATGCGTCGGCGAGGGCGCGGCGGAATGCGGTGTGGACGCTCGCGCGGATTGACACCGGGGCGTCGCGGGCGGCGGTGCGGGCGGCGTTGGACGACAACGATGCGGCGGTCGTCATGACGGCGATGCAGGTGTTGAGCGTATGGCGCGAGGCGGGGGCCCGTGAGCGGTTGGTCGCGTTTCTGGGGTCAAAAAACGCAGCCCACGCCCGCCTGGCGGCGGAGGGGTTGGGGCGGCTGGGCGACGCGCGGGCGATCGGACCGTTGCTCGCGGCGGTGGGGCGGCTCGGGGAGGTCAAGTTTACCGTGACCGGTGCGCCGGAGAGCGCGGCGGAGCGTGCGCTGGAGCATTCGTTGATTTACGCGCTGATCGAAATCGGCCGGGCGCAGGAAGTGTTGGCGCACCTCAAGCCCGATGCTTCGCCGCGGGTCGTGCGCGCGGCCCTCGTGGCGCTCGATCAGATGGCGGGCGGTGAGCTGCAGGCCGCTCATGTGATCGGCTGGCTCGAGGCGGGCAACGGGATGGTCCGCCAGACGGCGGCGTGGGTCGCGGGGCATCATCCCGAGTGGGGCGCGGCGTTGGCGGAGCATTACCGAATGCAATTGGCGCGGGATACGCGCAGCGAAGTCGAGCGGACGGAACTGCGGGAGCAACTTGCGCGCCTCGCGTCGTCGCCGGCGATTCAAGAGGTGCTGGCGACGACGGCGGGCGAGGCGCGCGCGACGGCCGCGAGCCGAGGGATCGCCCTCGGCGCGATGGGGGCGGCCGGATTGAAGGAGGCGCCGGAGCGGTGGCTCACCACGCTCGCGACCTTGCTCTCCAGCGATGACGCGGCGCTCGTGCGGCAGAGTGTGGCGACGGTGCGGGGGCTGGCGCTGCCGAAGGCGGGGCACGCCGGCGTGGTCGCGGCGTTGGTGCGCGTGGGGCGCGCGGAAGGCGTGCCAGCGGACGTCCGGTTGGACGCGCTCGCGCTTGCGGCGCCGCGGGCGTTGGCGCCGGTGGATGAGAGCCTGTTCAATTTTCTGCGGGCGCACCTGGGGGCGAGGGAGCCGATGCTGGTGCGGAGTGCGGCCGCGACGGTGTTGGCGAAGGCCCCGCTGACGCCCGCGCAGCAGCTCGCTTTGGCGGAAACGATGAAAACCGTCGGTGCCCTCGAAGCGCCGAGGCTCCTGCCGGCCTTTGAACGATTTCCGAATGAAGCGCTCGGCCTGAAGCTGGTCGCGGCGCTGAAAGTTTCCCCGGGGCTGCCCGGAGTGCGGGCCGGTGCACTGAAACCGTTGTTCGCGAACTATCCCGCGTCGGTGCAAGCGCAGGGCGCGGCTTTGCTCGCGCTGATCGACGCCGACGCGGCCCGGCAAAATGCACGGGTCGACGCGTTGATGGCTGGCGTGACGGGCGGCGACATCCGCCGCGGCCAAGCGGTCTTCAGCAGCGCGAAGACTGCCTGCACCCTGTGTCATGTCGTCGGGTATCTCGGCGGCCGGCTCGGGCCCGACCTGACCAGCATTGGAAAAATCCGGAGCGAGCGCGAGCTGTTGGAGGCGGTGGTTTACCCGAGTGCGGCGATCGTGCGGGGCTTTGAACCGTTGGTCGTTACGACCAAGGGAGGCGAAACCCACAGCGGTATCCTGCGCAAGGATGCGGCGGACGAAGTGGTGTTGGCGACGGGACCGGAGACAGAGCAGCGGATCGCCCGGGCCGACATCGCCGATGTCCAGCCGGGCACGATGTCGCCGATGCCGCCGGGGATGGAGGCGGTGCTGTCTAAACAGGAACTGGCCGACTTGCTGGCGTTCCTGAAATCACGGCAATGAGACGCGACGTCGGGTAATGCGCGTATTTTTTTTCGTCTAAAATCCAGCAATCCTCTCCGGTATGAAACAAGTGGCTATTTGGTTGGTGGCGTCGACGAGCTGGCTGGCCGCGCAAACGGAAGACGCGGCGGCGCGGGCGCGGCTGCCGGAGTTTCGCACGATTCCGGCGGCGACGCCCGACGAGCTGACGTCCACGGCCGGGCAGCCGGAGGCCGCGACGTTTACCGCGTGGACGCGGTCGCAGGGGGACAACGGGGCGCGGCGCTATTCGGCGCTGCGGCAGATCACGCGCGAGAACGTGGGGGAACTCGCGATGGCGTGGACGTTTCGCTCCGGCGATGGCGCGGCGAACGTGCAATGCACCCCGATTGTCGTCGATGGCGTCCTGTTTGCGCCGACGCCGGGGCGGGCGATCGTGGCCATCGATGCGGCGACGGGGGTGGAAAAGTGGCGTCGGAAAATCCCGGACTTGCGCAATGGCCTGCAGGACTCGCCGGCCCGGCGCGGATTGGTGTTTTGGCCGGGCGATGCGGCGCATCCGGGGCGGTTGCTGTTTGGCGCGGGCGACTGGATCTACGCGCTTGATCCGAAGAGCGGTGAGCCGGTAGCGGAGTTTGGCGTCGCGGGCCGCGTGCCGATTGCCACCGGGGCGACGGCGGCGGGCGCGGTGTTTCAGCAGGTATTTGTGACGACGGGACTGTCGGGCGATGTCTATGGCTTCGATGTGCGGAGCGGGCGGGAACTCTGGCGGTTTCACTCGGTCGCCCGCGGCGAAGAATTCGGGGCCGCGACGTGGGATGGGCCGCAGGCCGGGGCGAACGGCTGGAGCGGGCTGTCGATCGACGATGCGCGTGGGATGGTGTTCGTCGCGCTGGGGGCACCCCGGCCGGACATGGTGGGGGTGCGGCGGCTGGGCGACAATTTGTTCAGCAACTGTGTGCTCGCGCTGGATGTACTGACGGGGAAACGCCTCTGGCATTTTCAGGATGTGCGGCACGATATCTGGGATCTCGACGTGTGCGCGCCGCCGAATCTCGTGACGATCACGCGCGAGGGAAAGCGCATCGATGTGGTCACGTGCATGGGGAAATCGGGCCACCTGTTCGTGCTCGATCGCGTGAGTGGCAAGCCGGTGTTTCCCGTGCGGATGCGGCGGGCGCCGGTCTCGAAACTGCCGGGCGAGCGGACGGCGGAGTATCAACCGGACCCGGAGTGGCCGGAGCCGATTTCACGCAGCGAATTCAGTCCGGCGGAGATCACGGACCGCAGCCCGGAGGCGCGGGCGTTTGTTGAATCCGTGGTCGCGCGCGCGAACTATGGTTTTTTCGCGCCGTTCGAGGAAGGGAAGCCGACGCTCTACATCGGGTCGCGGGGCGGGGCGGAGTGGTCGGGTGCGGCGGTGGATGTGCCGACGGGCCGGCTCTACGTGACGTCGAACCGCTGGGTGTCCAAAATCACGGTGATGGCCAACGACGAGCAGGAGCGCGATCCGCGGCAGGCGGCCTCGGCCGGCGAGAAAGTTTATGCCGAGCACTGTGCGTCGTGTCATGGGCCGAACCGGGCCGGCGTGGGGATGGTGCCGCCGCTGATCGGGCTGAAGGGACGCAGCACGGAGGCGGAGGTGCTGGCCCTGTTGGCGACGGGGCGGGGGGTGATGCCGCCGAACCTGCTGCTGAACGAGGCGCAGAAGAAAGCCCTGCTCGACTATTTGTTTCGACGGAACCAACCGCCGTCGCGTCGTGCCGGTGAGCCGGCCGACGCGTCCGGTCGGCCCAACTACACGTTCAATGGCTTCGCCTTCCTGGTCGATCACGAGGGCTACCCGGGGATCAAGCCGCCGTGGGGTCTGCTGAACTGTTATGACCTCAGCACGGGCAAGGCGTTGTGGCGCGTGCCGCTCGGCGAATTGGCGGAACTGACCCAACAAGGCGTGCCGAAGACCGGCTCGCAGAATCTCGGGGGAGCGAGTGTGACGGCCGGTGGGTTGGTGTTTGTGGCGGGAACCGAGGATGAAAAATTGCGGGCGTTTGACGCCGATACGGGAGCGGAATTGTGGGCGGCGAAACTGCCGTTCGCGGGCACGGCGGCGCCGGCGATCTATGAGGCGGGTGGGCGGCAATTTGTTGTGATTACGTCGACCGGGGGCGGGCGCGTCGGCGGGAAGTCGGGCGCAGGGGACGCGTATGTGGCGTTTGCGTTGAAGGGAAAGTGAGCGGCGGGGCCGCGCGCCAGTCTTTTGGCGAAGGACGATTTTTCGGCGACCCCAGCCGGGATATTTCACACCCAACTTGATCAAACCGATTTCACCGAGGACACGGAGCCCAGGCCACAGAGCTCACAGAGCGGACAAGGGGTTTGGCTCCGTGACCTCGGTTCGAAACTCGGTGCGCTGCTCGGTGAAAAAGAATTTATTGAGGAAAGGGTGAACGATGCGGGGCTGGCGCCGCCGGTGAACGAGCGGCGCGGTCCCGGCGACTTGTCCGTTGATTGATGCATCCAAGGCGGGCATCGGCGCGTTTCTGTTGGGCGACCGTAGGACTTTGTCCACCCGGCCGTCTGCAATCCAACCGCCAGTTCACTCAGTTCCCATGAAGCTCCGTTCCCTGTTTGCCACCCTCGCGCTCTGCACCGGCCTCGTTTCCCTGGCCTCGGCCAAGACCGTCGTCGAAATCGCCATCGGATCCCCGGATCACACCACGCTCGTCGCGGCGGTGAAGGCCGCCGGTCTCGTCGAAACCTTGAGCGGCGCCGGTCCGTTCACGGTCTTCGCGCCGACCAATGCCGCTTTCGCGAAGCTGCCTGCCGGCACGGTGGAGTCGTTGCTCAAGCCGGAAAACAAGGCCAAGCTCGTGGCCATTCTCACCTACCACGTCGTCCCGGCGAAGGTGATGGCTGCTGACGTAAAGACGGGCGAGGCTCCGTCGGTCAACGGCAAGAAACTCACGCTCAAGGCCGATAAATCGGGCGTAACGGTCAACGGCGCCAAGGTTGTCGCCGCCGACCTCGCGGGCAGCAACGGTGTCGTCCACGTGGTCGATACGGTTATCCTTCCCTGATTTCCGGACTCCAGGTTGGAGTCAGAGCAGAGGATAGTGTGAAGTACACCCGCGATCACCGGATCGCGGGTGTTTTCGTGTCTGCCGGTGACTGCTTCGCGAAGAGCGGCGTGAGGACTTTGGCGACGACTTCGGCCGGGGCTTTCGAGTTGGGGGTGGGCTGATAGAATCGGCCGTAGGCGAGTTGCTTTTTGGTGCGGGCGGTGCGGACGACGACGTTGAATTCGATGAGGTAGGTTTTGAAGTCCCATTCCCAGCGGTCTTCGTAGGTGAGGACGGCGTCGGCGTCGTTGGGCATCATCGTGAGCGGGCCGCGGGAGGCGACGTAGCCGAGGCGGGTGAGTTCCTGGACGATGGTTTCGTCGAGGCGGCGGTCGTCCGTCAGGCGGTGTTCGACGTAGATGTGTTTGAAGGCGGAGAGGTCGACGACCTTGCGGGTTTCGAAGGAGGTGCAACCGGCCAGCAGGAGCGAGGCGCCGAGCAGCAGAAATAACGGGAAGGCGCGAAGGCGGAGAACGGCGGGAGGGGAAGCGGAGCGCACGGAGCAGAGACGCACCAACGCGGTGCGGGTGCAAGGCGCGCGGACGAATCGTTGGCTTGCCATCGCGGGCGGGAGCGTTGCCTTCCAGTCAGCCGTGAAGTCCGCCTCTGCCCCTACCGTTCGCTCACTCGCCCGGAGTCTCGGGCTTTCTCACACCACCGTGTCCGATGCGTTGCGCGACAAAGGGCGCGTCGATCCGGCGACGGCGGCGCGGATCCGGAAGGCGGCGAAGGAGGCGGGTTACAAACGGAATCCGCTGGCCGCGGCGGTGATGTCGGAGCTGCGGCGCTCGCGCGGCGGAACCTTCCGGGGGGTGCTTGCGGCGGTCGACATTCATGAGCCGCAGCGCCGCGATCCCCACGGGGTTTTTCATCAGGAACTGCTGCACGGAGGACGGGCGCGGGCGGGGGAACTGGGTTTTAAGCTCGAGGAATTTATCGTGAATCCGGCGGAGATGACGCTGCCGCGGTTGGACGGAATTTTGCAGTCGCGGGGGATCCACGGGGTGCTCGTGCTGCCCTCGTGGTATGCGCCGGATTGGTCGGGCCTCGATTGGTCGCATTACGCGGGGGTTTACACCGACTACATCATCGAGCGTCCGGCGTTGCACTGTGTATGCTGCAACCATTACCGGTCGATGATCGGGGTGCTCGCGCAACTCGCGGAGCGGGGCTACCGGCGGCCGGGTTTTTTTGTGGAAGCGGGCCGGGACGAGCGGACGCAGCACCGGTTCAGTGCGGGATTCCGGTCGTTTCAGGAAACGCGGACCGGGATCGAACGGGTGCCGATGCTCGTGACGCCGACGAAGAACCGGGAGGAGTTCGCGGCGTGGTTTCGGAAGCACAAACCCGATGTCGTGCTGAGTCATTTCACGGAGGTGATCGACTGGATGGAAAGCTGCGGCGCGAAGGTGCCGGAGACCCACGGCTTCGTGAGCCTGAATCTGCTCTACAAAACGCGGCCGTGCGCCGGGCTCGACCAGCAGCCGCGGGAGTTGGGGGCGCGGGCGGTGGAACTGCTCATCGCCCAGCTCCAGCGCAACGAACTGGGGGTGCCCGCGTGGCCGACGACGACGACGGTGCCGGCGCGGTGGGTCGATGGGCCGACGGTGCGGACCGTGCGCTGAGCGGAAAAAAGGCGCGGCCGTTGGGCCGCGCCGAGAGAAGAGCGAACGACGAACGATTCCGAGAACGGGGAACGACCGGTTCAGCCGTGCAGGTAGGTGTTGAGGAGGTTTTCGAGATACTCCTGTTTGCCGGACTTGGGCGTGGGTTCGCCGAGCTTGCCGAGGACGAGTTTCTCGAGGGACTTGAAGGTGGCTTTGCCGGTCTCGATGTCCTGGCCGAAGCCGGTGTCGAAGCTGGCGTAGCGGTCAGCGACGAAGCGCTCGAATTTACCGTCGGCGAGAATCTTCCGGGCGAGTTTGAAGGCGAGGGCGTAGGCGTCCATGCCGCCGATGTGCGCATGGAAGAGATCGGCCGGATCGATCGACGGACGGCGGAGCTTGGCATCGAAGTTGAAACCGCCGGTGCCGAGGCCGCCGGCGCGGAGGATCGAGGTCATGGCGAGCGTGAGTTCCTTCACGTCGGTGTTGAACTGGTCGGTGTCCCAGCCGAGGAGGAGGTCGCCGGAGTTGGCGTCGATCGAGCCGAGCATCTGCTGCGAGGCGGCGACTTCGATTTCGTGCTGAAAGGTGTGGCCGGCGAGGGTGGCGTGGTTGGTCTCGATGTTGAACTTGAAATGTTTCTCGAGCCCGTAGGTGCGGAGGAAGGCGATGCCGCTGGCGACGTCGAAGTCGTATTGGTGTTTGGTGGGCTCCTTCGGCTTGGGCTCGATGAGGAACTGGCCCTTGAAGCCGATGCTCTTGGCGTAGTCGACGGCCATATGGAGAAACGCGGCGAGGTGGTCCTGTTCGCGTTTCAGGTTGGTGTTGAGGAGCGTCTCGTAGCCCTCGCGGCCGCCCCAGAAAACGTAGTTTTCGCCGCCGAGTTCCTGGGTGACCTCGAGGGCCTTTTTCACCTGGGCCGCTGCATACCCGAACACGTGGGCGTCGGGGTTGGTGGAGGCGCCGCACATGTAGCGCGGATTCGAGAAGAGGTTGGCGGTGCCCCAG
>CAJAYO010000258.1 GCA_903948415.1 uncultured Opitutia bacterium
CCGCCCGGCGATACCGCCGCACCCGCGGCGCGCACGGTCAGCGGCGCCGGCGGATTCAACGCCTCCTGCGCACGCCCCGCCCCGCCCGCCACGAGGCAAAACGGCATGAACCAAACCGGAATTTTTCGGAATCGCATGGATTGACGCTGGATCACGGCCAACTTGCTTTGCCCCTTGGAAACAATCAACCGCGTTGTAATCTGTTCCCTCTCGCGCCAAAAAGTTCCCCCGCCACTGTCCCCCCCTTTCCCCCTCAACCATCGCTCCTATGATTACCGCCCTCATCGCACTCGGTGTCCTCGTCGCCCTCGTCGCCGTCCTCGGCCTTTGGGTCGCCGGCATTTATAACAAACTCGTCGACCTCCGCAACCGCTTCAAAAACGCGTTCGCCCAGATCGACGTCCAGCTGAAGCGCCGCTACGACCTCATCCCCAATCTCGTCGAGGTCGCCAAGGGCTATATGAAGCACGAGAGCAGCACACTCGAAGCCGTCATCAAGGCCCGCAACATCGCGCTCGCCGCGTCGCAGGCCGCCGCCGCCAACCCCGCCGACGCCAACGCCATGAAGGGCCTCCTCTCCGCCGAAGCCGGCCTCGGCGGCGCCCTCAGCCGCCTCATGGTCGTCTCCGAGCAGTATCCCAACCTCAAGGCCAACACCAACATGCTCCAGCTCACCGAAGAGCTGACCTCGACCGAGAACAAAGTCTCCTTCGCCCGCCAGGCCTACAACGACAGCGTCATGATCTATAACACCGCCCGCGAAGTGTTCCCGAGCGTGATTTTCGCCGGCATGTTCGGCTTCACCGCCGCCGAGCTCTTCAAGATCGACGACCCCACCGAGCGCAACGCGCCGAAGGTGCAGTTTTAACGTTGTGGTCGCCGCATGATTCCTAACGGCCAGAGCCCGAAAGCCGCCCAGCCGAAACTGGCGGCGGATCGAGCGTTTTGGTTTCCGCTCATTCTCCTCGTTACCGGCGGCTTGATGGTCGGCGAAGCCGCTCTCTCCTCTCGATCGTTGAGCGACGTCGCGAGGATGGGACGGCATCAGGGCGGCGCTCTCAACGGATGGAGGGTGCTTCCAATCGGCCTGTTGCTGATTGCCGCCGGATTGGTCGGTTTTTTCTCCACGCCAAAGTAGCTGACACGACTCGGGCACCTGAGTCGCCGCTCAACTTGGCGCAGCGAGCTGCACCCGAAAATGCTCACTCACGGGTCGAAAACTCCGCGCCTTTCTCGCCAATCGTGTCCACCCTTCTCCGCTAACCCAACGATCTGATGGATTTCTTCGAAGCCCAAGCCCGCGCCAAAAAGCACACGTCGCGCCTCGTCGCGCTCTTCGCGCTCGCCGTGCTCGGCACCGTGCTGGGCAGCTACGGCGCCGCCGTGTTCGCCCTGCGCCAGACCCACGACTACACCCCCCAGCGCAACGCCCGCGGCGCTCAACGCTCTGCGCTCAACGCTCAACTCCCCGGTTGGTGGCAGCCCCGCCTCTTCGTCGGCGTCTCCTCCCTCACCCTCGCCGTCGTCGGCCTCGCCTCCCTCTATAAGTGGAACGAGTTCTCCGCCGGCGGCTCCGCCGTCGCCGAAAGCGTCGGCGGCCGCCGCGTCGATCCGCACACCACCGACGCGCTCGAGCGCCGCCTCCTCAACGTCGTCGAGGAAATGGCCATCGCCTCCGGCGTCCCCGTCCCCGGCGTCTACATCATGGACGAGGAACCGGCCATCAACGCGTTCGCCGCCGGCCTCACCACCAGCGACGCCGTCGTCGCCGTCACCCGCGGCACCCTCGAAAAACTCTCCCGCGACGAACTCCAGGGCGTCGTCGGCCACGAGTTCAGCCACATCCTCAACGGCGACATGCGCCTCAACATGCGCCTCACCGCGCTCGTGTTCGGCATCCTCGTCCTCGGTCTCGCCGGCCGCGGCATCCTCTGGGCCCTCCGCTTCCAGAGCCTCGGCGGCTCCCGCGACCGCGAGGGCAAAAACCACCTCGGCGTCGTCGCGGCCATCGCCCTCGCCGGCGTCGCCCTCCTCGTGATCGGCTACGTCGGCTACTTCTTCGGCCGCCTCATCCAGGCCGCCGTGTCGCGCCAACGCGAATACCTCGCCGACGCCTCCGCCGTACAGTTCACCCGCAACCCCGGCGGTCTCACCGGCGCCCTGAAAAAAATCGGCGGCTTCGCCCTCGGCTCCTCGATGCAGTCCAACAAGAGCGGCGCCATCGGCCACTTCTTCTTCGCCCAGGGCTTTCGCTCGAATTTCGGCGGCCTCTGGGCCACCCACCCGCCCCTCGACGAACGCCTCCGCGCCATCGAACCGCAGGTAGACGGCAAAATGTTCGATGCCCCCGAGGTCGTCGACGTCGCCCGCGAATCCTTCGTCACCGCCGGCCTCGCCCCCGCCCGACCCTCCCGCACCGCCCGCCTCGCCCCAGCTCCCGCCGCGCCCGGCCCCGCCGACGCGATGGCCTCGATCGGCACGCTCACACCCGAGCAGATCGCCAACGCCCAGCTCCTCCTCGACTCCACCCCCGCCCGCCTCCGCACCGCCACCCAGACCCCCGCCGAAGCGCAAGTCCTCCTCTACACCCTGCTGCTCGACGACGATCCCGCCACGCGCGCCCACCAGCGCACCCGCATCGCGAGCCGGGCCGGCGGCGACGCCCTCCGGCTCCTCGACGAGTTCACGCCCGCCCTCCGCACGCTGCGCCCCGAGCACAAACTCCCGCTCCTCCAGCTCTCGCTCCCGGCTCTCCGCCCGCTCCCGCCCTCCGCGCTCAACCCGTTCCTCGAAACCCTCGACGAACTCGTCCACACCGACGGCCGCGTCACCGCCTTCGAGTTTGCCCTGCAAAAACTCCTGATCCGCACGCTGGCCCTCGGCCGCGATCCCGGCGCCGCCATCGTCCAAATCCACTCCTTCAACGCCGTCGTCGACGAAATCGCCATCGTGCTCTCCGCGATGGCCCACACGTCCGACAACGACGCCCTCACCGCCGCCGACGCCTTCGCCCTCGGCGCCGCGCACCTCAAGCTCATCGAGCACCAGCTCGCGCTGCTCGATCCGGTCGACTGCGACGTCGGCCCGCTCGATCCCGCCCTCGACACCCTCGCCACCGCGAGCCTGCCCATCCGGCAGCGCACGATCATGGCCTGCGCCCACATCGCCGGCGCCGACGGCCGCATTCGGGTCGCGGAAGCCGAACTCCTCCGCGCCATCGCCGCCACCCTCGACGTGCCGATGCCGCCGCTCACGACCGCCGCCTGAGCCCCGCCGTCATGCCCGTCGTCCACGTCTTCATCCACGTCAAACCCGAGTGCACCGAGGCGTTCAAAGCCGCCTCGCTCGCCAACGCCCGCGCCAGCCTCCTCGAGCCCGGCGTCGCCCGCTTCGATGTCCTCCAGCAGGCCGACGCGTCCAACCGCTTCGTCCTCGTCGAGGTCTACCGCGAGCCCGCAGACCAGGCCGCCCATCGCGCGACGGCCCATTACGCCACCTGGCGGGACACCGTTGCGCCCATGATGGCGGAGCCGCGCACCGCGACGAAATTCGTCAGCCTCTTCCCCGCTGAAACCGGCTGGTAGGCGCGCGGCCCACCCCGCGCCGCGCCCTCCGCCGCCCCATGCGCTTCGAATTCACCACCCCGCCGCGCATCGTCTTCGGCGCCGGCTCCCTCCGCGCCGCCGCGCCCGCCGCCCGCGCCCTCGGCCGCCACGCCTTCGTCGTCACCGGCCGCGACCCCACACGCGCCACCCCGCTGCTCGACGCGCTCCGCGCCGACAACCTTTCCGTCACGACCTTTGCGGTTCCCGGCGAGCCCACCACCGACGACATCGTCGCCGCCACCGCGGCCGCCCGGGCCGCCGGCTGCGACCTCGTGATCGGCTTCGGCGGCGGCAGCGCCCTCGACGCCGCCAAAGCCGTCTCCGCCCTCCTCACCCACGACGGCGATCTCTTCGACTACCTCGAAGTCGTCGGCCGCGGCACCGCCCTCACGCGCCCCGCCGCCCCGTGTATCGCCATCCCCACCACCGCCGGCACCGGCGCCGAAGTCACCCGCAACGCCGTCCTCTCCTCCCCCGCCCACCGCGTCAAAGTCAGCCTGCGCAGCCCGCACCTCCTGCCGCGCCTCGCCCTCGTCGACCCCGACCTCACCCTCGGTCTGCCGCCGGCCCTCACCGCCGCGTCCGGCCTCGACGCCCTCACCCAGCTCATCGAGCCCTACACCTCCTCCCGCGCCAATCCCTACACCGACGCCCTCTGCCTCGACGGACTCCGCCGCGCCGCGCCCGCCCTCCGCCGCGCGTATCACGACGGCCGTGACGCCGACGCGCGCGCCGACCTTGCCCTCGCCGCCCTCTCCAGCGGGCTCGCCCTCGCCAACGCCGGTCTCGGCGCCGCCCACGGCCTGGCCGGCCCGATCGGCGGCGCCTTTCCCGCCCCGCACGGCGCCGTCTGCGCCGCGCTGCTCCACCTCGTCATCGAACTCAATCTCCGCGCCGCCCGGGCCCGCACGCCCGCCGCCGACACCGCGCACCGCTATACCGAAATCGCCCGCGCCCTCACCGGCCGCGCCGACGCCACCGCCGACGACGCCGCTCCCTTCACGCGCGATCTCGTCGCCGAACTCAACCTTCCCGCCCTCCGCTCCTACGGCCTGACTTCGTCGCACCTTCCCGCCCTCGTCGACCAAGCCGCCCGCGCCAGCAGCATGAAAGCCAATCCCCTGCCGCTCACGCCCGACGAGCTCACGGAAATTCTCGCCCGCGCGCTTTGACGCGAACCCGCTCCGCTGCCCTCCGCCGCGCCGATCGGTCCATCACGTTTATCGATCAACGCCCCGGACGCGCCTTCGGCTAGGCTGCGCGCCGTGCGCAGGACCTCCCGGCCGCGCCACGCCTCCCCTCCGAGGCGCACCGTCTTCGTTTCCCTCGCCCAAGGCCTCGGCGTTGTCCGGCTCGCCGATTTCGTCGCCGGTCGCGTGCACCGGCTCGAGGACGCCTCTGCCTCACCCGCCCCCCCGTGGTCGGTCCCCTCCTCCTCCGACCGAACCGCGCGCGCCACCACCGCCGACCTGCTCGTCAACTGGCAGCATGACCCGCCGCCCGGCGTCGCGTTCGTCAGCGGCGTCATGCCAACTCCCGCGGCAGCACGGCTGGCGCTCCCCGCCGGGCCGCGGGGAAATCACCGCCTGCGCCGACAATCTTTTCGACCAGCCCGACCTGATCGAGGCCGGCAACACCGGCGGCTCCTTCGGCGTCCCCACCTCCGTGACCGGCGATCCCCGCCGGCTCGGCGTGCAGGCCACGCGGCCCGGGGAGGCACGGCCCGGGCCCCCGCCGTCATGGCGTCTCGTCTTCCCACACCCAGCCCGGCCAGAGTTCGCGCACATAACGGCGCGCCTCATCGATCACCATCTGGATCAGGGGCGTCGGCTCGCCCTGCCAAAAAATCGCCAG
>CAJAYO010000259.1 GCA_903948415.1 uncultured Opitutia bacterium
CGTTCCTGCCCAATTGGGCGCGAGGCGTGCAGGTCTTTGCCAATGCCAGCGCCCAGCGCATGACCGGCGACGAAGCCGGCAACTTTGCCGGCTACATCCCGCGCACCTACAACTGGGGCCTCAGTCTGGACCGCCCGCGTTACAACCTCCGCATGAACTGGAACTACTCCGGCCGGGCGCGCGCGGGCATCGTCGCCACCGGCCGCGGCATCGACCCCGCCACCTACATGTGGAACTCGAAGCGCATGATCGTCGATCTCAGCGCCGAGTATCGTTTCGACCGGCGGATGTCGGCCTTCATGAATCTCTCCAATATCACGGACGCACCGATCGACCTGGAGATCGCCGGCCCGCGCACGCCCGACCACGCGCAGTTCCGCACCCGCTCGGAATACGGCGCGCAGTGGACGTTCGGCGTCCGCGGCACATTTTGAGTTCGCCGGCGCTCCGACGCGGGCAGAGTTTCCGCCCATGCCAACCGTAGCCCGGGTCGAGGGGGTCGTCGGGGCGCCGCGATCACGGCGCCGGGCTGGCGGCGCGCCACGCTGGGCCGCCGCCGCCGCTCTCGCGGCCGTGGCGCGCGCCGAGGTGGAGGAGCGCCCATGGACGGAGCCGTTGCTGCGCGCCGTCAGCGTCGACTACCGCGATGTGCTCGGCGCGCGCGACCGGTTACGCGCCGAGATCGCCGCGCTGCCGGAGACGCCGCGCAACCAGCAGAGCGGCCGGCTCGGCTACCAAGCCTATCGCGCCGGTGGCCCGCCGAACGCCCTGGCCGTATGGGTCGAGGTGGAGCTCGCTGAAGAAACCGAACTCGACGCGGTCGTGCTCGTGCCGGTGGACACGCCGTATCGCGACTTCGCCGGCCCGGGTTACGGTTTTCCCGTCCGCTTCCGGATCGATCTGATCGGGTCCGACGGGGAGCGGGTCCTGGCAGACCACAGTGGGCAGGCCTTTCGCAATCCCGGCGGGTTGCCCGTTTGGCTTCCGGCCGACGGCGGCCGCGCGCGGCGCGTGCGCGTCACGATGACGGAGCCGTGGACGAATGACGGCCGGTTCTTCGTCTTCGCCCTCGGCGAAATCATGGCGATGCGGGGCAACCGCAACCTCGCCGCCGGCGCGCGCGTAACGGCGAGCGAGCAGTTCGAGAGCCTCAGCATCTGGGGCAAAGCCAACCTTACCGACGGCCAGAGTCTGCTCGGCGCGCCGGTGACCGTGGAGCGGAGCGTGCGCCGCGGCTACCACGCGGCCATCGTCGATTCGGCCGACCTCGTGAAGTGGGTGCAGGTCGACCTCGGCGAGCCGGTCCTGATCGACGAAGTGCGGCTCGTGGGCGCCCACGGGCGGATTCTCCCCGACCGGCCCGGCTTCGGTTTCCCGGTGCGCTTCAAAGTCGAAGCGGCGGACGAGACCGGTTTCGCGCGGCCGGTCCTGCTGCTCGACCGCACCCGGGCCGATTTTCCCAACCCCGCCAGCAACCCCGTCGTGGTGCCGGCGCGCGGCGTGCGCGCGCGCTATGTGCGCGTCACCGCGACAAGACTCTGGGAACGCGCGGAAAACTTCACCTTCGCGCTGGCCGAGCTGCAGGTTTATGCGGGCGAGCGCAACGTCGCGCTCGGCCGGCCGGTTTTGTTCCTCGACACGTTCGGGGGGGACGGCGGAACCCGGACCTGGTTTCCTCAATTTCTCACCGACGGTTTCGGCAGCGAGCAGCGGCTCGCCGAGTGGCCGGAGTGGCTGCGCGGTCTCTCGCGCCGCCGCGAGGTGCTCGTGGAACTGGCGAAAGCGGAAAGGGAGATCGTCCGCATCCGCGGGACCGCGGGCGAACGGCTGACCCACGCGCTCTGGCTGGCCGGCGCCGGCGCCCTCGCCGCGGTGCTTGGCGTGATGGCGCGGGTGCGCCGGGCCCGCGAGCGCGCGCTGGAGCATCTCCGCCAGCGCATCGCCGCGGATTTGCACGACGAAATCGGCAGTAATCTTGGCACGATCGCGCTCCTCAGCGAGTGGGGCCTGCGCCGGACCGGCGGGCCGGCAGCGGACGATCTGGAGGAAATTCGCCGCGTCGCCCGCCAAACGGCCGACTCGATGCGCGACATCGTCGAGCTCATCCAGCGCCCGGCGACGACGGGCGACGAGTTCGTCGCCATGCTCCGCGAGATCGCGGAGCGCATGCTGGCGGGGCTCGAGTGGAGTTTCGCGGTCAACGCCGCGCTGGAGCTGCCGTCGCTCACTGCGCAACGGCACCTGCTGCTCGCGTTCAAGGAGGCGCTGCACAACATTCGCAAGCATGCGGCCGCGCGCCGCGTGACGATCACGTTGGACCGCGACGGCCCGCAGCTGCGGCTGCGAATCGTGGACGACGGTGCGGGCTTCGATCCGGCGTCCGCGGCGGAGGGCCACGGCCTCGACAACCTGCGCCACCGGGCCGCCGCGCTCGGCGGGGAGCTGGCGATCGACAGCGCGCCGGGACGCGGCACGACGCTCACCCTCCCTCTGCATCGTTCCGCGCTGAGCGCTTAGCCCCATGACTTCCGTTCCGCCCTTCCGCGTCTGGCTGATCGAGGACAACGCGCTGTTCCGCCGCACCGTCGGCCGCATCATCGAGGCGTTGCCCGGCATCGGGGCGGTCGAGGGCTTCGGCACCGCCGAGGCTGCGCTCGAAAAACTCGCGGCCGGCCCCGCGCCCGGCACCGTGCTCGTGGACGTCGGCCTGCCGGGCATCGACGGCATTGAGTGCATCCGCCGCCTCAAGGCCGCGGCCCCCGCCGTGCAGATTCTCGTTCTCACCGTCTTCGAGGACGACGAGAAGATTTTCCGCGCCGTCTGCGCGGGTGCGTCCGGCTACCTGCTGAAGTCCGCCTCGATGCAGGAAATTGCCGATGCCGTCGCGGAGGTGCGCAGCGGCGGCTCGCCGATGACGCCGCGCGTCGCGCGCCGGGTGCTGGAAATGTTCTCCAAGCTCGCGCCCGCCCGGCAGGACTACGGCCTCGGCCCGCGCGAACGCGAGGTGCTCGAACTCTACGTGCGGGGTCTCACCAACAAGGAGATCGCGGACAAGCTCTCCCTCAGCGTCCACACGATCGACAGCTACAACAAGAGCCTCTACGAAAAACTCCACGTCAACACGCGCTCCGGTGCCGTGGCGAAGGCGCTGAAAGAGCGGCTGGTGTAGCTCGCCGCCGCGCGCGCTCCCGTGATTGCGGGAATGGCTGGCGAGGTCTTTTCCGGCTAGGCTCGGGCCGATGTTCCGTGCCGCTTTCCGTCTGATCGTTGCTGCCTTGGCCATGGGGTTTTCGTCGGCCGCGGGCGCCCGGGCTGCGGCCGCCCCGCAGCTGCCGCCCGCCACGGCGCAGGCGGTGGACTTCGAGCAAGACGTGCGGCCGATCTTGACCGCGAGCTGCCTCGGGTGCCATGGGCCGGAAAAACAGAAAAGCGACTTCCGGGTGGACGTGAAGAAAATCGTCTTCGCGGGCGGCGTGGGCGGCGAGCCGGCGGTCGTGCCGGGTCGGAGCGCGGAGAGCCCGCTCGTCCGCTACGTCGCCGGTCTCGAGGAAGACATGCAGATGCCGCCAGCCGGCAAAGGCGACCCGCTGACGCCCGCGCAGATCGGCATTTTGCGCGCGTGGATCGATCAGGGAGCCGTGTGGCCGGACCACGCGAGCGCCACCGTCGCGGACGCCACCGACTTCTGGTCGCTGCGTCCCATCCGGCGGCCCGCTGTGCCGGCCGCCGGGTTCAAAAGCGGCAACGCCATCGACGCCTTCCTTGCCGCCAAGCGCGCGGAGAAGAATCTCCCAGGCTCGCCCGAAGCGGACCGCCGCACGCTCCTCCGCCGCGCTGCGATCACGTTGACGGGGCTGCCGCCCACCCCGGAAGAGACGGAGGACTTCATCCGCGAAACCGATCCGCTTGCTTTCGAGAAGCGGGTCGACCGCCTGCTCGCCTCGCCCCGCTTCGGCGAGCGCTGGGCGCAGTTCTGGCTCGATGTCGTGCGCTGGTCCGAGACCAACGGCTCCGAGTCCAACCTGTACCGCAAGAACGCGTGGCCGTACCGGGACTACGTCATCCGTGCGTTCAACTCGGACCTGCCCTTCGACCGTTTCATCCGCGAACAGATCGCCGGCGACGCCTTCGGCGTGGACGAGGCGACGGCGTTTCTGGTCTCCGGAGGATTCGTCCATGCCGCGACGGTGGGCCGCGAGGTGCCGGCGATTCGGCAGGCGCGAGCCGACCGTCTCGACGAGACGATTCAGTCGGTGAGCACCGCGTTGCTCGGCATGACGATGGCGTGTGCGCGCTGCCACAACCACAAGTTCGACCCGATTCCGCAGAAGGACTACTACGCGCTCGCGGCGGTGTTTCAGGGCCTCGAATACGGCCATCGCCCGTGGCGCAACCAGCCCGATGCCGCCGTGCAGGCCACCCGCGCCGAGTCCCTGCGGAAACAACTCGACACCGTGCGCGCCGAGCTGCGCGCCGTGGCGCCGGCGTGGACCGAGGAGTGGCCCGATCACCTGCAGACGCGCTTCCCGCCCGTGCGCACCCGCGCCGTGCGGATGACGTTCCCCCGACAAGCCATCGCGGTGGTCGAGGAGTGCCAGATCTTCGGCGCGGCCACCGGGGAAAAGAACCTCGCCCTCGCGGCGGGCGGCGCCACGGCCCGCTCGTTCAAGCCCGCCGAGACGCTCATGCGCGAAATCGCCAACGTGATCGACGGGAGGTTTGGCCAGACCTTCGCGTGGCGGACCCGCGAGAGTTCCGAGAAGCCCGATCCGTCCGCCCCGGCCCCGTGGTTCGAGATCGAACTGCCCGCCGAGGCCGTCATCGACCGCATTGGCCTCAGTTCCGATCGCGAGGCCCTCGCGTATACCGACTATCTCATCGAGCCCGGCAGAGGCACCGCCTCCGGGCCGAGAAAATACCGCGTGGAGGTGCGCGACGCGGATGGCACGTGGCGCGAAGTCGCCGCGGCCGATCTCCCGTCCAAAGGCGCCGGCGCGGGCCAGGTCGCCGCAACCCCCCCCGCCCCCGCAGCGCCGGCGAACGAGGCCACGCGCGCGCTGCTCGCCCGGCTCCACGAGCTCCTGCGCGACTACAACGAGGCGCTGCCGCCGCCGGTGTTTGCCGGCTACTTCATCCCGCCCGGGAAGACGCATCTGCTCGGCCGGGGCGACCCGATGGCGCCGCGCGAGGAAGTCGCGCCCAACGGCCTCACCGCGCTCAAGGCCGATCTCCAACTCGGCGCGGACACGCCCGATCAGGAGCGCCGTCTCGCCTTCGCCACGTGGCTGGCCGACCCCCGGCAAAATCCGCTCACCCCCCGCGTGCTCGCCAACCGGCTCTGGTTGCACGTCTTCGGCCGGGGCATCGTCGATACGCCCGGCGATTTCGGGAATGCCGGCGCGCCGCCGAGCCACCCGGAGTTGCTCGACTGGCTGGCCTCGGAGTTTGTCGACGGCGGCTGGTCCGCGAAGAAAACGATCCGGCTGCTCGTCACCTCCGCGGCGTTTCGCCAGTCGAGCGCGCCGAATCCCGCCGCCGAGAAAATCGACGCGGAGGCGCGGCTGCTCTGGCGGTTCCCGCCGCGCCGGGTGGAGGCCGAAGTGCTGCGCGACGCGACCCTCGCCGTCGCGGGCACGCTCGATCTCAAGATGGGCGGTCCGGGTTTCCGCATCCACGCCGACAAGAAGCGCTACGAAGGCTGGAAGGTCGTCGACAACGCCGGCCCTGCCACGTGGCGCCGCATGGTTTATCAGGAAAGCATGCGCGGCATCGACGACCGGATGTTCACGGCGTTCGACCGGCCGGAGTGCGGCCAGGTGACGCCGAAGCGCACCGTCTCCACCACGCCGTTGCAGGCCCTCAACCTCTTCAACGGCGACTTTATCCTCACGCAGGCGGAGAAATTTGCGGAGCGCGTGCACCGCGAGGCCGGGGCCGACGCCGCCGCGCAGATCCGGCGGGCCTTTCTGCTCGTGTTCGGCCGTGCGCCCACCGCCGGCGAGGTGCGCGCGGCGCAGTCCCTCGTCGCGCAGGACGGTTTGCCCGCGCTGGGCCGCGTGCTCCTCAACGCCAACGAATTCGCCTTCCTTGAATGAAGCCCCCCGCCCACGCCCACGGCCCTGCGCTCTCTCCCTCCCAGTTCGGCCCGCGCCTGCTGGATCGCCGCGATTTTCTCCGCACCGCCGGTGGTGCGGCCGGCAGCATCGGGCTGCTGCGGCTGCTGGCCGGCGACAGCCTGCTCGCCGCCCCCGCCGTCGGTTCGGTGCGTCCGAGCATCGATCCCGACCGACCCTACGCGCCGCGCGTGCCGCACTTCGAACCGAAGGCGAAGCAGGTGCTCGTCATCTTCTGTGTGGGCGCCGTGAGCCACGTCGACACCTTCGACTACAAGCCCGACCTCTTCAAATACGACGGCCAGAAGCCGCCCGGAATCCCGGCGGTCACGTTTGAGGGTCCCACCGGCAATATTGCGAAGCCGCGCTGGGCCTTCAAACCGCGCGGCCAGAGCGGGAAGATGGTGTCGGAGCTTCTGCCCAAGCTGGCCGAACTCGCGGACGACATGTGCTTCGTTCACTCGCTGACGAGTATGACGAGCGCGCACCCGCAGGGGGAAAACTTCCTGAACACCGGCTTCACGCTCGAGGGTTTTCCTTCGCTCGGCGCTTGGGTGACCTACGCCCTTGGCACGGCGAACCAGCAACTGCCGGCGTTCGTCGCGATCAACGACCCCCGCGGCAAACCCCGCTCGGGAAAAAACAACTGGGGCTCGGGCTTTTTACCGGCTGCGTTTCAAGGTACTGATTTCGGCGCGGCGCGTCCGCCCGCCAATCTCGGCCGCCCTGACCGCATCTCGGCCGAAGCCGACCGGCGCGCGAAGGATCTGCTCGAGGCCTTCAACGCCGAGCACGCGCGGAAATTTCCCGGGGACACCGATCTCGCCGCACGCATCGCCAGCTACGAACTCGCCGGCCGCATGCAACTGTCGATTCCCGACGTGACCGATTTGCAGTCCGAGCCCGAGCACGTGCACACACTCTACGGCACCGACACCGGCAGCGATCTGAAGAAGGACTACGCGAAAAACTGCATCCTCGCCCGGCGCCTGCTCGAGCGCGGCGTGCGCGTGGTGCAGCTCTTCAACGGCTCCGACGCCCAGGCGAACGGCATCAGCAATTGGGACTCGCATGCCGACATCGAGCGCACCCACGCCATGCAGGCTGAGATCTTCGACCAGCCCACCGCCGCACTCCTCGCCGACATGAAACAGCGCGGTCTGCTGAAAGACACGCTCGTCGTGTGGTGCACCGAATTCGGCCGCATGCCTTTCCTGCAGGCCAACGGCACCGGCCGCGACCACAACCCCGACGCGTTCACGTGTTTTCTCATGGGCGCGGGCGTCAAGGCCGGCACCAGTTTCGGTGCGAGTGACGACTTCGGTTTCAAGGCCGTGCAGGACGCCTCCACGCTCTACGATTTCAACGCCACGATCCTCCATCTGCTGGGTTTGGACCACGAGCGTCTCACCTACTACAACAACGGCATCGAACGCCGCCTCACCAGCGTCCACGGCCACGTTTTGAAAAAAATGCTCGCATGAAGACCTCCGCCATTTTTCTCGCATTCACCCTGCTCTCACTCGCGATCGCGCGCGCGGCCGATCGGCCCAACGTCCTGTTCATTGCCGTCGACGACCTCCGGCCGGAATTGGGCACCTACGGGGCCGGGCACATCCGGAGCCCCCACATCGACCGGCTCGCGGCGACCGGCGTGCGCTTTGATCGCGCCTACGTCCAGTATGCGATCTGCGGGCCGTCACGCGCCTCGATGCTCACCGGCCTTCGCCCTCGCACGCTCAAGATCGAGCACATCGACACCTTCTTTCGCGATACCGTACCGGAGGTCGTCACGTTGCCGCAGCTCTTCAAACAGCACGGCTATCACACGAGCTACGTCGGCAAGATTTTTCACGGCAACCAGACGGATGACGCCAACTCGTGGACGCGCCGGCGCTCCGGTGCCGGCGGGCCCGGTGGCGGCGGCTATCAACTGCCTGCCAGCCAGGCCATCGTGAAGCAACGCCGTGAGGCCGCGCTCGTGCAGTTCGGCACGGTCGAAGGCGGGATGGCCGGAGGCCCGGCGTGGGAAGCGGCCGACCGACCCGACAACGCCTACGTCGACGGCCAGACCGCCGATGTCGCGGTCGCCGCATTGCGCGAGCTGAAGGGCACGCCCTTCTTCCTCGGCGTCGGCTTCGTCAAGCCGCACCTGCCCTTCGTTGCGCCCCAAAAATATTTCGACCTCTACGATCCGGCGACCCTGCCGCTCGCGCGGACGCCCGAGCCGCCGCAGGGCGCTCCGGCGATCGCGCGGCACAGTTCGTTCGAACTGCGCACCCGCACCGGCGTGCCGACCGCCGGGCCGATCGACGAGGCGACGGCGCGCCAACTGCTCCACGCCTACGCGGCCTGCGTGAGCTTCATCGACGCCCAGGTCGGACGCATCCTCGCGGAGCTCGACGCGCTCGGCCTCGGCGACAACACCATCGTGGTGCTCTGGGGCGATCACGGCTGGCACCTCGGCGAATACGGCATCTGGGGCAAAGCGACGAATTACGAGGTCGGCACGCGGGTGCCCCTCATCATCCGCGCGCCCGGGTTGGCGGGCAACGGACGCGCGACGGCGGCGATTGTCGAGTCGCTCGACATTTACCCCACGCTCTGCGCGCTGGCCGGACTGCCGGCGCCCCAGGCGATTGAAGGCGAGAGCCTGGTGCCGGTGTTGAAGGATCCGCGGACGCATGGAAAAAATTATGCGCTCAGCGAATTCCCTTCGCCCGCCTTGCGCGAGTGGGCGGCGCGCCCGCTCTCGCCCTCGATGCGCCAGACGCTCTTCGGTCCGCTGATCGAGCGGGTAGAGGCGACGCTCGCGCGCGAACACGGCGCCCGCTACGATCGAAAGACCTTCGAGGATCAGGTGAAGGGCTACAGTATCCGCGCGGATCGCCACCGCTGCACCGTGTGGATCGATCGCCGTCAGCCCGACGGCGAGCCGCTGGCCGTCGAGCTCTACGACCACGCGGTCGATCCGGGGGAAACGCGGAACCTGGCCGCCCAGCCGGAACACCGCGCAACGGTGGCGCGCCTCCGCGCTCTCCTGCGCCTTGAAGCGGTTCCGGCCCGGGCGGCGCGCTGACCGGCCCCAGGGTTCGCCCCAGCCCTGCGTACCGGCGAGCATGAGGGCCGGGAGCAGGGGAGACGTGAGCGCATGGCGTCGCGCGAGCCGCGCGCGGCTACTTCTTGTTCTTCCTGGTGGGGGAGGCGGATTTTGGGAGGAGCGGGGCCTTGCGGTCCCAGCTCACGCGGCGGTCGAAGAGGGTGGCGTAGGGTTCGTAGCCGTGGCCGCGGAGGGCGCCCGGGCCGATGCGCGCGACCTCGGTGTCGTAGGCGCGGCGCAACTCGGCGAGGCGCGCGGCGTGCCGCGGATCGGCGGCGACGTTCTTCATTTCGTAGGGATCGGCGGAGAGGTCGAAGAGTTCGTCGGTGGGCGTGAGGCCGTCGCCGCCGAAATACCAGTGGATGTATTTCCAACCGGGCGCGACGATCGCGAGCGATTGGGCGGAGGGCACGCCCCAGAAATTGAACAGCGGCAGGTGGTCGCGCACGCGGCCGGCGGGAGCGGTGAGCAGGGGCGCGAGGTTGCGGCCGTCGAGGTCGGCGGGCGCGGGCACGCCGGCGAGCGCGAAGATCGTCGCGGCCATGTCGACGTTGGCGGAAAGCGCGGCGCTGACGGCGCCGGCGTGGGCGCGCGGGAGGCGCGGGTCGTGGATGATGAGGGGCGACTTCGCGGCTTCCTCGTAGGGCAGCACCTTGTCGCCGAAGCCGTGCGCGCCGGCGCTGTAGCCGTTGTCGGAGGTGAAAATGATCACCGTGTTGTCGGCGAACCCCTCGCGCGCGAGCGCCTCGCGGATCAGGCCGACGGCGGCGTCGACGCCGGTGATGAGCGCGTAGTAGAGCGCGGTGGAGCGGTCGTAGTCGTTGATCCATTCGCGGTAGCCGGTGGCGGCGCGGCTGGTGCGCGCTTGGGCGGCCAGGTGGCGGCCATGTTCGACGCCGTAGTTGGGCGGGCGCGCGAAGGTGCGGCCCGCGTAGAGCGCGAGGTCGGCGGGGTCGGGGGTGAACGGCAGGTGCGGGGCCTTGAAGCTGATCGAGAGGCAGAACGGTTTGCCCGCGGCCTTGGCGTCGCGGAAAAAATCCGCAGCCCAGGCGGCGTAGGCGCGGGAGCTGTGCGGGTGCGGCGCGGCGTAGCGGGCGATGCCGGCGTTTTTCTCCGTCTCATAGAACGTCTGGCCGGGCCCGCCGGCCCAGCGGTCGAAGAACGGGGCGAAGGCCTCGAACGTCTCGCCCTTGAGTTCGAAGCCGATCTTGCCGGCGAAGCCGGTGAAGTAGCCGGCGGCGCGCAGGCGCGCGGCGTAGGAGTCGTTGAGCAGGCGTCGCTCGAGATCGCCGTGGTCAAAGTTGCAGCCGTGGCGGTATTCGTAGAGGCCGGTGAGCACGTTCACCCGGCTGGCCATGCAGATGGAGGTGGTGTTGTAGTGATTGGTGAAGCGGACGCCCTCGCGCGCGAGGCGGTCGAGGTGGGGGGTGTGGACGTCGGCGTTGCCGGAGCAGCCGACGGCGCGGGCGGTCTGGTCGTCGGAAAAGAGGAAGACGAGGTTGGGCTTTGGCGCGGGCGCGGCGGTGAGAGCGGGCGCGGCAGCGGCGAGGAAGACGGCGGCGGTGGGGAGGAGGCGGCGGAGAGACGGGAGGCGAAACATGGGGGAGGTCGTGGGGGAGGCTCGGAGGTGAGCAGCGGTCGGCGTTGGCCGACGGCGCGGGCCGGGGGTGAAAGCGAGCGGGGGAGGCGGACAAATCAGGGCGGAGGGTGCAACGCGGTGATGCCGCGGGGCAGGGAAAAAACGGTGCGGGCTTCGGCGGGGGTGAGTTCGCGGTCGAAGATGGCGACGTCGTCGATGAGGCCGGTGTAGTTGAGGCCGAGGGTGAGGGCGCTCTGGGCGGCGTCCCACTGGAACGTGTGCGTCCAGCCGGCGGCAGTGCCGGCGGGCTCGCCATCGAGATAGAGCGTACCGCGGCCGTCGGGTTGGCCCGAGTTGAGATGGGCGAACGTGATGAGGACGTGGGTCCAGCGCTCGCGGGAAAACACGGGGCGGCGCACGAAGACCATGGGGCGCTCGGCGTCGGTCATCTCCTCGAGTTTTTTATTTTGGGGATTCCAGAATTTCGTGACGGGAAAAATGCCGGAGCGAAAATGGCGCGGGTCGTGGTCCTTGGTGAATTCGATAAAGAGGGCGCCTTCGCCCCATTTTTGGCCGACGAATTGGAACGGGTCGCAGTAGCCGGGGGCGAGGTCGCGGTCGGGGTCGAGTTTCAGCCAGAGCGAAACGCTGCCGGCCCAGGCGCCGGGGCGGTAGCCGAGATTTTCGGGACCGCGGTAAAAGAGCTGTTGTTTGGTTTGGCCGCGGAATTCGAGGGCGCCGCCGTGGCGGCCGGCGGCGGGCACGAGGCGGACGAATTCTTCGGCCGGGAGGCCGGGCTTGGCGGCGGGGCGCTTGCCGCTGTCGACGGCGGTGTAGACGCGGCGGTCGCCGCGGGCGAAGTCGGCGTCGGCGGTGGTGTCGAAGGAGGCGTGGAAGGCGAGGGCGGAGCGGAGAGTTTCGCTGCGCGAGTTTGGATTTTCGGTTTCGGCGGCGCGCGGAGCGGGGGACGTCGCGGCGAGAGTGAGGCCGAGCACGACGAGGAGGGGGCAGTGGCGGCGTGGTCGCATAGGAGGTCGTGGCGGACTCAGAGGCGGAGGAAGAGTTTGCGCCGCCACAGCCACCAACAGACGAGCCAGAAGGTGAGGCCGACGGCGATACCGCGGAGGGTGGGCTCCCAAAGGGGACCGGCGAACAGAAAGATGTTTTGCCCGAGGTGCGAGCGCCAGAGGGCGGCGGTCCAGGGTTTGAGCAGCTGGCTCAGGCAGTAGAGGGCGAGGGAGTTGGCGCCGGCGATGACGAAGAACTGCGTCCAGCGCGTCCAACCGCGGAGCTCCGTCATCCAGTAAAACGCGGCGAGCAGGAGCAGGCACC
>CAJAYO010000260.1 GCA_903948415.1 uncultured Opitutia bacterium
GTCCCTGATTTTATCCGCGTCATCCGCGCAATCCGCGGTCAAAAAACTCCGCCTCCGTTTCCGCCTCCGTCGCCTCCGTCGCCTCCATCGTCTCCGTCCCCTCCGTCGCCTCCGCTGCCGCCCTCTCGTCCATCCCCGCCCTCTCGTCCATCCCCGCCCCATGCCCGACCGGTCGCTGCTCGTCACTCTCGCTGTCTTCCTCGGGCAGTGCCTCGTCTTTTCCGGCGCCGGCGTCGCCGCGCAGCTCTGGCGCCGCCGCCTCACCGGCCGCGGCTCCACCGCCCTCGAAGCCGTCCTCCTCGGCGCCCTCGCCCCCTGCGCCCTCGGCTACCTCGCCTTCGCCGCCTACTTCGCCCACCCGCTCCTCGGCCGCACCTTCAGCTGGCTCTCGATCACCACGATCCTCGCCACCCTCGCCCACGCCTACCTCCTCCCGCTCCTCCGCTCTGTCTTTTCTCCGCGTTCCGCCTCCGTCTCTCAGCTCTCAGCGCTCAACTCCCAACGTCCTTTCCTCCATACCCGCCTCCTCGTCCTCCCCGCCCTCGCCGGCCTCTTCTACCTCTCCGTCCTCTTCATCTTCCCGCTCGGCAACGTCACGCCCACCGCCGGCCAGCGCTTCCACCCGAACCTGCCCGGCGACAATTTCATTCCGACGATCTTCGCCGAGCGCCTCCACTCCGGCGTTTCACCCAAAGCCCCCGGCGGTGACTGGCTGAGCAGCGACCGCCCCCCGCTCCAAGCCGGCCTCGCCCTCGTCACCCTCCCCGCCTTCCGCGCCCTCGACCTCGGCTACGACAAAGCCTGCGCCACCGCCGGCGTCTGGTTTCAACTCCTCTGGATTCCCGCCCTCTGGGTCTTCCTCCGCTGGCTCGGCCTCACCGAACGCGACGCGCACGCCGCCACCGCCGCCCTCGTCTTCACCGGCTGGCTCCTCTTCAACTCGGTCTTCGTCTGGCCGAAACTCGCCGGCGCCGCCCTCGTCCTCCTCGCCTTCTGCACCTTCTTCGCGGCCGAGTCCGCCCTCGACCCGCGCCACCGCTGGCTCGCCGGCGGGGCCCTCGCCGCCCTCGGCTCCCTCGCCCACGGCGGCGTGATGTTCTCCCTCCTCGCCCTCGCCCCGCTCGTCGTCCTCCTCCCGTTTTTCCGCCGGAAAACTCCGAAGGTGGACCGTGCGCTCCGCGCGCGGTTTTCCCCCTTCCCTCTCCCCTGGCGGGACCTCCTCCCCGCCGCCCTCGTCTTCATCGTCCTCTCCCTCCCGTGGTTCGCCTACCAACGCCTCTACGAACCGCCCGGCAACCGTCTCATCAAATGGCACCTCGCCGGCACGATCCCGCCCGACGCCCGCGGCGTCCTCGAAACCCTCGTCTCCAACTACGAAACGCAAGGCTGGGCTCAAACCCTCGCCACCCGCCGCGCCAATCTCGAAATCATGTTTCTCGGCGAGTGGCGCCATCTCCTCACGACCCGCGACCGTGAAGCCATCGCCGGCCGCCGCAGCGAAGAAATCTTCCATACCTTCCGCTCCTCCGCGGCCTGGATTCTCGGCGCCGCCGCCCTCCCCGTCCTCCTCGTCCTCCACTTCAAAACGCTCCGCCCTTCGTCCGCCGTCCCCCGTCCCCTGTCCTCCGTTCCCCGCCTCCTGTCCTCCGTCCTCCGTCCTCCGTTCCCCCTCCCCCGCCACGCCCTCTCCCTCGCCTGGCTCGCCCTCACGCTCGCCCTCTGGCTGGCGCTCATGTTCCACCCCTTCGGCACCCTGCTCCACCAAGGCTCCTACGTCGTCCCCCTCCTCCTCGGCCTCCTCACCGCCTGGACGCTCCTCCTCTCGCGCCGACTCTTCATCGCCCTCGCCCTCCTCCAGCTCGCTCTCTTCACCCTCACGTGGATGCCCCCGAACCTCCCCGTCACCGCCGCGCCCCAACCCTTCGCCATCGCCGCCGCCGCCCTCTCCGCCCTCGTCATTTTCACCCTCTGCGCCACCGCCCTCCGCCGCCCCTCTCCCGCTCTCTCCCGCTCTCCTTCTCTCCGTCTCTCCGCCCGCCTCCGCGCCTGGTTCCGCGATCCCCACCTCACCCCCGCCGTCCTCGCCCTCTTCGCCGTCGCCCTCTTCCTTCGCAAACCCTACGCGCTCCTCGTCCCCCAACTCTACGCCGAGGACGGCACCATCTTCCTCGCCCAAAACGATCTCGTCGGCCTCCGCGCCCTGCTCGAGCCCTACATGGGCTACCTCCACACCCTCCCGCGCCTCCTCGCCTGGCTCGCCTCCCGCCTCCTCGACCCCGCCTGGTGGCCCGCGTTCTACAACGTCACCTCCTTTGCGATCTGGCTCGCCGTCATCGCCCGCACATTTTCTCCGCGCCTCCCGCTCCCGCCCGCCCTCCGCCCCTGGCTCGCCCTCGCGTTTTTCCTCGGACCCCAATCGGGTGAAATTCTTTTCAACATCACCAACCTCCAGTGGATCGTCGCCTTCCTCCTCATCCAACAAGCCTTCGTCACCCCGCCCACCACCCGCGCCCAACGACTCACCGACCTCGCCCTGCTGGCGCTCATCGGTCTCACCGGGCCCTTCATCCTCGCCCTCGGCCCCCTCCTCGCCTGGCGCTGGTGGCGCGACCCTTCCTCTCTCCGCCTTAAACGTTCCTCCTTCAACCTTCAACTGCTCGCGTTCGCGAGCCTCTGCGCCGCCCTCCAGGCCTGGTTCATCGTCCGCACCGGCCCGAAATTCACCTTCCCGCCCTTCGACGCCGCCCCCTTTTTCGCCGTCGTCGGCCAACGCCTCCTGATCTTTCCGGTCTTCGGTGACGACCTCGCCCGCCGCCTCCCGCCCCTCGTCCTCGCCCTCGGCGGCCTGCTCCCCGTCCTCGCCCTCCTCCTCTGGTCGCTCCGCCCCCACCCGCGCCGCCTCCTCCGCGCCCAACTCGTCGCCGCCTTCCTGCTCATGATGGCCGCCGGCGTGTATCGGGCCCGGCCCGACACCTGGCACCTCCCCAACCTCGTCTTCGCCGACCGCTATTTTTACCTGCCCCGCGTCCTCCTCGCCTGGCTCCTCATCCTCGAACTCGACACCGCCCAACGCGCCGTCCGCTGGACCGCCCGCGCCCTCCTCCTCGCCGCCGCCCTCGTCCACTTCAAAGGCTACAGCGTCCCCGCCGGACCCAACTACCACTGGACCGACCACGTCGACCCCGTCCGCCGCGGCGTCCCCGCCAACCTCCCCACCCTCCCCGAGGGCTGGACCCTCGAATACCGCGGCCGCCCCACCCCCAAATAATCCCTTTCAAAAACCCCGCATCTCCGCCCTCCTGTCGCGGCCCACTCGTCTTTTCCCGGCTCCTCTCGTCGTCCCTTCCGTCCCTTTCGTCCGCTCCGTCCTTCCCGGCCCCTCGCCCCCCGCCCCCTCTCGCTCCGCCTCGTCCACCACCCGCCCAAGATGCCCAAAACCCTCCTCGTCACCGGCTCCTCCGGCCTCATCGGCTCCGAAGTCTGCGTCTATTTCGCCCGCGAACTCGGCTACACCGTCCACGGCGTCGACAACAACCAGCGCGCCGTCTTCTTCGGCCCCCAGGGCGACACCCGCTGGAACCAATCCCGCCTCGCCGCCGAGCTGCCCGGTTTCGTCCACCACGAACTCGACATCCGCGACCGCCCGGGCGTCCTCGCCCTCGTCAATTCCGTCCGCCCCTCCGTCATCGTCCACACCGCCGCCCAACCTTCCCACGACCGCGCCGCCGCCATCCCCTTCGACGACTTCGACACCAACGCCGTCGGCACCCTCAACCTCCTCGAAGCCGCCCGCCAGTCCGCCCCGGAATCCCCGTTCGTCCACATGAGCACGAACAAGGTCTACGGCGACGCCCCCAACCGCATCGCCCTCACCGAACTCCCCACCCGCTGGGACTACGCTGACCCCGCCTACGCCGACGGCATCGCGGAAACCTTCACCATCGACCAATCGAAACACTCGCTCTTCGGCGCCAGCAAGGTCGCCGCCGACGTCATGGTCCAGGAATACGGCCGCTACTTTAATCTCCCCACCTGCGCTCTCCGCGGCGGCTGTCTCACCGGCCCCAACCACACCGGCGTCGAGCTCCACGGCTTCCTCAGCTACCTCGTGAAATGCAACCTCGAGGGCCGCGAGTATCGTGTGTTCGGCTACAAGGGAAAACAGGTCCGCGACAACATCCACTCCCTCGACGTCGCCCGCTTCATGGCCGCCTACGTCGCCGCCCCGCGCGCCGGCGAGGTCTACAACCTCGGCGGCGGCAAAGCCAACAGCACCTCCATTCTCGAAGCGTTCCAGATCGCCGAAAAATTCACCGGCAAACCCCAGGTCCACACCTACGTCGACCAAAACCGCGCCGGCGACCACATCTGCTACTACAGCGACCTCCGCAAAATGCGCGCCCACTACCCGTCCTGGGACATCACCCAATCCCTCGAAGAGACGATCCGCCAGATCGTCGAATCCTGGCAAAAACGCCACGCGTAGTGCGCCGCACGGAGCGGCGGTTTCCAACCGCCGTCGAGAGCCTACCCAGCCGCCCACCGCCTCGCGCCGCCACCGTCCCCGCTCTCCGGTCCCCGCTGCCCGCCTTTCCCGCAACACACGCCCCGCTCTCGGCGTCGAACCCCCGCACCACCATGCCGCGCTCCACTCCGTCCCCTGTCCACCGTCCCCTGGCCCCTCCCCCCGTCTCCTCCCGTTTCCCCGTCTCCTCCCCTTTCCCTTCCCCTTTCCCTTTCCCTTTCCCTTTCCCTTTCCCTTTCCCTTTCACTTTCACTTTCACTTTCACTTTCACTTTCACTTTCCCCCTCCTCCTCGCCCTCCTCCTCGCCCCCGCCGCCCACGCCACCTCCGTCCTCGCCCCCACCTTCGCCGAGCTCGTCGCCGAGTCCGACACGATCGTCCGCGGCACCGTCACCGCCGTCCGCAGCGAAACCTTCGATTCCCCCCAAGGCCCCGGTATCCACACGTTCGTCACCCTCCGCGTCGAACGCGCCCTCAAAGGCACCCCCGGCGACTCCGTCACCCTCCGCCTCCTCGGCGGCACCGTCGGGCCACGCACCCTCCGCGTCGTCGGCCTGCCCGCCTTCGCCGTCGGCCAACGCCAACTCGTTTTCTTCGCCCACAACGGCCAAACCCTCTGCCCCCTCATCGGCGCCGGCCACGGCCGCTACCACGTCCTCACCGACCCCGCGACCCGCCGCGACCACATCGCCCGCGACAACACCGTCCCCCTCGCCTCCACCGACGAAATCCCCCTCCCCCTCGCCAGCCCCGCCGTCGCCGCCGTCACGGCCCGCCTCAAATCCCCCTCCGCCGCCCTCACGCTCGCCGCCTTCGAAACCCAGATCGCCGACACCCTGCGCCGCGCCCCCCTCCTTCCCCAGCGCCCGTGACCATGCGCCCGCACCTCACCCTCCTTTTGTTCGCGCTCGGCGCGCTCGGCGCGCTCGGCACCCTCGCCACCTCCGCCCTCGCCTACACCCCTTTCGGCTCCACCTGGCCCAGCGGCAGCATTCCGCTGCACCTTCAACTCGACGCCACCGCGTCCACCGGCTCCTTCCCCCTCACCGACGGCGCCACCGCCTGGAACAGCGTCGCCCAATCCGCCCTCACCGACTGGAACGCCGCCCTCACCCGCGCCCAGTTCACCGCCACCACCAGTTCCGCCCCCGCCGCCGCCAATCAACTCGGCGACACCGTCAACCAGGTCTTCTTCGCCACCACCGTCTACGGCGATTTCTTCGACAGCCGCACCCTCGCCGTCACCCTCGTCGACAACGGCGATCGCACCGTCCGCTCCGTCGAGGCCGATCTCATCGTGAATAAAAACCGTTCGTGGAATTCCTACCGCGGCCCGATCGCCACGACGCCCCTCGATCTCCGCCGCGTCCTCCTCCACGAACTCGGCCACGTCCTCGGCCTCGATCACCCCGACCAGGCCGTCCCCGCGCAAAACGTCTCCGCGATGATGAACAGCACCCTCAGCAACCTCGAAAACCTCACCCCCGACGACCTCGCCGGCGCCGCCTACCTCTACCACACCCCCGTCGCCCGCCCCACCCTCACCACCCTGCCCACCGCCCAGACCACCCCCATCGGCGGCACCGCAAAACTGTCCGTCGCCATCGACGGCCAGGACCCGCCCGTCGCCGACGATTTCCACTCCTACCACTGGTATTTTAAAGCCACCGGCACCGCCGACTTCGAGCCACTCTTCACCCTCATAAAACCCGGCTCCCTCACCTTCGGCTCCGTGCAACTCGAGGACGCCGGCAGCTATTACTTCCAGGCCATCACGCCCGACGCCACCGTCACCAGCCCCACCGTCACCCTCACCACCACGCCCGCCACGCTGACCCCCGCCACCCAGCTCGCCAACCTTTCCACCCGCGGTATCGGCGGCGCCAGCACGCGCTCCATGATCGTCGGCTTCGTCATCACCGGCTCCCGCGACAAAGCCGTCCTCCTCCGCGCGGCCGGCCCCACCCTCGCCACCTTCGGCGTCGCCGCCCCCCTCGCCGATCCGCAGCTCCTCCTGAAAAACTCCGCCGGCACCACCATCGCGACCAGCGCCCCCGTCTGGGACCTGAGCGCCAACACCCCGGACATCCGCGCCGCCACCGCCCGCGCCGGCGCCTTCGCCCTGCCCGCCGCCTCCCGCGACGCCGTCATTTTCACGTCGCTCCCGCCGGGCAACTACACCGCGACCACCGCCAGCCCCGCCGGCGCCACCGGCACCGTCCTCATCGAGGTCTACGACGCCGACCCCGCCCGCGACCCCGCCAGCCGCCTCGCCAACCTCTCCACCCGCGGCTTCGTCAGCACCGGCACCGACACTCTCATCGCCGGCTTCGTCGTCGCCGGCCCCGGCCCGCGCACCTACCTCGTCCGCATCGCCGGCGACACCCTCCGGGCCCTCGGCGTCACCGGCACCCTCGACGATCCCTTCCTCAAACTTTTTTCCGGCTCCACTTTTCTCCGCGAAAAAGACGACTGGGATTCCCCCTCGTCCTTCCAACCCGCCCTCCGCACCGCCTTCACCCAAGTCGGCGCCTTCGCCTTCGCCGACCGCCAGGAACCCGCCATGCTCGTCACCCTGCGCCCCGGCAGTTACACCGCCCAAGCCAGCGGCCTCGACAACGACGGCACCACCAACCCCACCGGCACCGCCCTCCTCGAAATCTACGAGCTCCCGTAGCCCGCACGTCCGCTCTCTGCCAGGGTCGCCGCACCGGTGACGGTGCGGTTCCTCCCCAGCCGCGAACTCCACCCTTTCCTTCCGGGTCTTCCGTGTGTTCCGTGGGCCTCCTCCGAACCCAGCCCATGTCCGCCACGCCTCCCTCCGCCTCCACCGACTTTAAACACTTCTTCGGTGCCGTCCCCACCGATCAAAACGCCCTCGACCTCTTCGCCGGCGAATGGTCCTCCTCGCCGCCGTCCGACCGCCCCGACCTCAAAGCCGGCGTCACTCCCCTCTTCGACGATCCCCGCATCGCCTGGGCCCACCACCGCCTCATGGAAATGGGCGTGACCAACGGCTTCACCGCCGCCGACGTCCTCGAACTCGGCCCCCTCGAGGGCGGTCACACCTATCTCATCGACCGCCTCAACGCCGCCGCCGTCACCGCCGTCGAAGCCAACGCCCGCGCCTACCTCAAGTGCCTCATCGCGAAGGAAACTTTCCGCATGAGCGCCCGCGTCCGCTTCCTCCTCGGCGACTGCCTCGCCCACCTCCGCGCCGTCGACAAAACCCACGACATCGCCGTCGCCTCCGGTCTGCTTTACCACCTCACCAACCCCGTCGAACTCCTCGAACTCCTCGCCCGCCGCAGCAACGCGATCTTCCTCTGGACCGTGTTCTACGACCCCGAGTTCGTCGCCCAAAACCCCGTTCCCGGCGCCAAATTCTCCGAACAGCTCCCGATGGAACACGCCGGCTTCAAGCACACCGTCCACCGCTTCAACTACGGCCCCTCCCTCGACTGGAAGGGCTTCTGCGGCGGCGGCGACATCTACAGCTACTGGATGAAAAAAGAGGAAATCATCGCCGCCCTCGAACATTTCGGTTTCCGCGACTTCCGCACCGAACAACACCCCAACGTCCACGGCAGCGCCCTCATGCTCGCCGCCCGCAAATAAGCCTCCCCCTCTTTCCCCCATTCTCTCTCTGTCCTCTTTCACTGACGCTTCTCCCTCGGCGTCCCGCCCTCGCTGCGTCCGCCTTTCGTCCGTCCCCGCCCCCATCCCCGCGTTTGACGTCTCGTCCGCCCCGGCCTAACGTCCGCCCCACATGACCGCCCCCCTGCGCCTCTTCCGCCCCGCCCTCGCCCTCGTGGCGCTCGGCTTGGCCGGACGCGCCACCGCGCAATCGGGTTCGGCCGCGTCCCCGTTCATGCCCCCTGCCGCCGCCATGGCCGCGGCCTCCCCCAGCGAGACCCTCGAGTTCGCCGGCATCAACGTGATGGGCGCCAAAACCTTCGTCAGCGTCTACGACAAACAGGCAAAAAAAGGCCGCTGGATCTCCGTCGGCGGCAGCGACGCCGGCATCAGCGTCCTCGCCTA
Organism: uncultured Opitutia bacterium; assembly: GCA_903948415.1. Lineage (GTDB taxonomy): Bacteria > Verrucomicrobiota > Verrucomicrobiia > Opitutales > Opitutaceae > GAS368. The sequence goes on from CAJAYO010000260.1 coordinate 8,567, forward strand.
CGACCCCCGCCGCGAACAGATCGTCGTCAAATCCGGCGACAGCCAAAAAACCCTCACGCTGCGCAAGTCCACCGGCGCCCTCAACGCCCCGACCCCGGCCGACGTCCTCCCTCCCGCCGCTGGCTTCGCCGCCCCGCCGATCGCGCCCATCGTCCAAAAAATCCAGCCGCCGCCGCCCGAGTCCACCGACCTCACCGGCCCGGCCAACCCGCCCGCCACCCCGCCCGCCGGTCCCGTCTTCGATCCCAACGCCAAACCCACCGGCGAAGCGAAGCCCCTCACCGTCGCCCGCCAGGAAGAGGAAGCCCGCATGCTCGTCAGCGACCTCCTCGAAATCGGCATGGCCCAGCGCAAAGCCTACGAGGAAGCCCAGAAAAAGGCCGCCAGCGGCCCACCCGATCAACCCGCCCCGCCGCCCACGCCTCCTCCCGGCGGCTGATCGCCCCTCGCCCTCCTCTCGCGCGGTCCGCCCGGACCGCGCTTTTTTTTCGCCGAGGCTCCCTTTCCCTCGTTTCCCCCACCGCCCCGCGCCCGCCTTTAGCCCGCATGTTTCCCACCCCACTTGACCAAATGCTTTCCCCGCGGGCACCAAGCCCAGCCCACCGAGGCCACAGAGCGGATCAGGTGCTCGGCTCCGTGACCTCGGTTCGGACCGCGGTGCGCTCCGTGACAAGAGGATCTCTTCAGAAAAGTGTGATCGATGCGGGTTAGCCGCGACATCCGCCCAATCCGCGGTCAAAACCCCCTCTCCTCCTCCTCGCCGTCCAACCCATGAGTAAAGTCACCCGCCCCGTCCCCGTCGCCTTGCCGGCGCACGGCGTGGCCTTTGCCGAGAGCCTGCACGCCGCGGATTTCCGGATGCCCCCCCGCACCGATCCGTTCCACAAACTCATCTACGTCCTCCGCGGCCACGTCTTGTATCGTCGTCAGCCCCACACCCGCGAACTCCCCGCCGGCCCCGGCTCCCTCCTCGCCCTCGCCCACGGCACCGTCCACCAACTCCGCGACCAGGCCCCCGCCACCCTCCTCCTGCTCTGCCTCGCCCCCGCGTGGATCGCCGACGACCCGCCCCGCCGCGACCTCTGGCGCACCCTCGCCCACCGCGGACACTGGCTCCTCCCGTCCGCCGGGGTCACCGGCGAGCGCTTTGAAAACCTCTGGCGCCGTGCCCTCCTCGAACAGCGCGAATCCCGCCCGGCCGCCCCCGTCGCCCTCCACGCCCTCGCCGCCCAGATCCTCGTCGCCGTCGCGCGCCAACCCGACACCCCCGCTCCCGCCGATCCCGCCACCAGCCGCGTTGCCGCCGTCGCCCTGGAACTCGCCGAAACCTTCTACGACGAATGGACCCTGGACCACGCCGCCACCCGCGCCGGCCTCTCCCGCCGCCACTTCAGCGAACTTTTCCGCGCCCACGCCGGCGCCACCTTCCTCCATACCCTCACCCGCCTCCGCCTCGACCACGCCGCCCAGTTGCTCCACGACGGCGCCCACTCGGTCACCGGCGTCGCCTTCTCCTGCGGCTACCGCGACCTCTCCCATTTCTACCGCGTCTTCCGCCGCCGTTTCGGCTGCCCCCCCGGCCAGTGGTCCCGTCCCCCCGTTTCGCCGTAGCAGCGAGCGCCAGCCAGCCGTCCCACCGCCCGATCTGCCACCCGCCACCGCCCACCCCGCCAAGACACCCCGCCCCCGCTCGTGTAGTCTCCGCCCAGCCATCCCGCGAATCTCGCTCGTTCCTCTTTCTCTTAATCATTCTCCCTCCTCCCATGCCCAATCCCAAACTCCCGAAATCGCCCCGCATCCTCACCACCACCGTCGGCTCCTATCCTGTGCCCGACTGGCTCGCCGCCCTGCCGAGCGAACAGGCCGTGATCGACGCCACCCGCGTCGTATTCGACATCCAACGTCAGGCCGGCATCGATCTCCCCACCGACGGCGAGCTCTACCGTTTCGACGTCAATCACCCCGACACCAACGGCATGATCGAGTATTTCATCCGCCCGATGGCCGGCATCTCGTCCGTCGTCGGCCGCTCGGTCACCGAGGAGTTTTCCCGCCATCACCCGATGGGCTTCCGCCGCAAACCCGCCGGCGTCGTCACCGGGGCCCTCGGTGAAGGCTCGCTCAACCTCCTCGCCGATTGCCAACGCGCCGCCTCCGTCGCCAACGGCCTCTTCAAGTTCACCGTCACGAGCCCCTACATGCTCGCCCGCACTCTCCTCGATCACCACTACCGCGATTTCGACCAACTCACCATGGCCCTCGGCGAAGTCCTCGCCGCCCAGATGCCCGGCCTCCCGACCGCCTGCGTCCAAGTCGACGAAGCCAATATCCCCGGCAACCCCGCCGACGGCCCCCTCGCCGCCGCCTCGATGAACCTCGTCCTCGACGCCATCGACAAAAACACCGAGCGCGCCGTCCACTTCTGCTTCGGCAACTACGGCGGCCA
>CAJAYO010000261.1 GCA_903948415.1 uncultured Opitutia bacterium
CGTGCCCGTCCTCGATTCCGGCGCACGCGGTTCGACGACGACGTTCGCGCAACGCGGCGTCGGCGATGTCCTCCTGGCGTGGGAAAACGAGGCGTTCCTCGCCCTCAAGGAGTTTCGCGGGGACAAGTTCGAGATCGTCGTCCCGTCCCTCAGCATTCTGGCCGAGCCGTCGGTCGCGGTCGTGGACAAGGTGGCGAAGAAGAAAGGCACCGAGGCCGTCGCGAAAGCTTACCTCGATTACCTCTATTCCGACCAGGGGCAGTACCTCGCAGGGCGTCATTTCTATCGTCCGACCTCGGCCGCCGCCGTCGCGAGCTATGCCGGCGTTTGCCCGAAACTTCAGCTCTTCACCATCGATGAAGCGTTCGGCGGTTGGGCCAAGGCCACGAAGGCCCACTTCGTGGACCACGGCATTTTCGATCAGATTTATCTGACCAAATAAACCGCCGCTCGCATGCTGCCCTCTCTCCCCTCCGCGCCCGCCGATTCGCGGGTCCACCCGACCCCCGCCGCCCTGGATTCGCTCTCCGCGGTCCGCCACGATCGGGTCGTCCCGGCTCCGCTTCCCTGATGTCCTTCCTGCGCAGAGAACGCTCCGTCCTCCCCGGCTTCGGCCTGTCGCTCGGGTTCACGTTGTTTTACCTCGGGCTCATCGTGTTGATCCCGCTGTCGGCGGCGTTCATCAAGACCGCGGGCATGAGTTGGGACGAGTTTGTCGCGGCCGTGTGGTCACCCCGCGTGATTGCGTCGTATCGGCTGAGTTTCCTGGCGTCCTTCGCCGCCGCCTCGGTCAACGCCGTCTTCGGTCTGCTCGTCGCGTGGGTGCTCGTGCGCTACCCGTTTCCCGGCAAACGCATCGTCGACGCGTTGGTGGATTTGCCGTTCGCCTTGCCGACCGCCGTCGCCGGTATCGCGCTCACGGCGATCTATTCGAAGAACGGCTGGGTCGGGCAATGGCTCGAACCGCACGGCCTCAAAATCGCGTACACCGAAATCGGCGTCTTCCTCGCGCTCACGTTTATCGGCCTGCCGTTTGTCGTGCGCACGCTGCAACCGGTACTGGAGGAGCTGGAACCCGAGTTGGAGGAAGCGGCCGCGAGCCTCGGCGCCAACCGCTGGCAGACGGTCACGCGCGTGATTTTGCCCGAGCTGCTCCCGCCGCTCATCACGGGCTTCGCCTTGGCTTTTGCCCGCGCGCTCGGCGAATACGGGTCGGTGGTCTTCATCTCGGGCAATATGCCCATGCGCACCGAGATCACGCCGCTGCTCATCATCACCAAGCTGGAGCAATACGATTACCACGGTGCGACCGCCCTCGCGGTCGTCATGCTCGTCGCGTCGTTTTGCCTGCTGCTCGTGATCAACCTGCTCCAGAAATGGAGCCGCCGTTACTACCGCGTATGACGAAACCGTCCTTCGACTTCCGCTCCCGCCCCCTGTCTAATTTTCGTCCCTCCCGCTGATTCATGGCCGCCGCCATTTCCACCACTCTGTCGCATCATACGTCGCACGCTGCGGTCCAGCGGGCGACGCACGATCCCAAATGGGTGCGTTGGACGCTGACGGGAATCGCGTTGCTGTTCCTCGCCTGTTTCCTCGCGCTGCCGCTCGCCGCCGTATTCGCCGAGGCCCTGCGGCGCGGTTTCGGCGCGTATTTTTCCGCCTTCGCGGAGTCCGATGCGCTGGCGTCGATCCGCCTCACGCTCCTCGCCGCCGCCATCTCGGTGCCGGCCAACCTCGTGTTCGGGGTCGCCGCGGCCTGGTGCATTGCGAAGTTCAATTTTCCCGGCAAAAGCGTTCTCATCACGCTGATCGATCTGCCCTTCGCGGTCTCGCCGGTCATCTCCGGCCTGATTTACGTCCTGGTCTTCGGGCTGCAGGGGTGGTGGGGGGCGTGGCTGATGGAGCACGATCTGAAGGTCATCTTTGCCGTGCCCGGGATCGTGCTCGCGACGACGTTCGTCACGTTTCCCTTTGTCGCCCGCGAACTCATCCCGCTCATGCAGGCGCAGGGCAGCGACGAGGAGCTGGCCGCGCTCACGCTCGGCGCGAACGGCTGGCAGATTTTCTGGCGCGTCACCGTCCCCAATATCAAATGGGGCCTCCTCTACGGCATCATCCTCTGCAACGCCCGCGCGATGGGCGAATTCGGCGCCGTCTCCGTCGTGAGCGGCCACATCCGCGGCGAGACGAACACCATGCCGCTGCATGTGGAGATTCTCTACAACGAATACAACTTCGTCGGCGCCTTCGCCGTCGCCTCGGCGCTCGCCCTCCTCGCAATTGTCACCCTGGTCCTGAAAACGCTGGTCGAGTGGCGCCACGCGCAGGCGCGCAAATCGTGATCTTCCCCGCCCCGCCATGAGCATTCAGGCCAACAATATCCGCAAGACGTTCGGGACCGTGACGGTCCTGAGCGGCGTCGATCTCACGGTGCCGCGCGGCAAACTCGTCGCCCTGCTCGGCCCCTCGGGCTCGGGCAAGACGACGCTGCTGCGCATCATCGCCGGACTGGAGCACGCCGACCCGGGCAGCGGGCAAATCCACTTTCACGGCGATGACGTGACCAAGGTCCCCGCCGGCAAGCGCAAGGTCGGTTTCGTGTTCCAGCACTACGCGCTGTTTCGCCACATGACGGTGTTCGAGAACATCGCCTTTGGTCTTACCATTTTGCCGCGCCGGGATCGTCCGACCGGCACGGCCATCGCCGACCGCGTGCACGCGTTGCTCAAACTCGTCCAGCTCGAAGGCCTCGACGCCCGCTACCCGACGCAGCTTTCCGGGGGCCAGCGCCAGCGGGTCGCGCTCGCCCGCGCGCTCGCCGTCGAGCCCCGCGTGCTCCTCCTGGACGAACCGTTCGGGGCGCTCGACGCCAAGGTCCGCAAAGAGCTGCGCCGCTGGCTCCGCAAGTTTCACGACGAGATCCACCTCACGACGGTGTTCGTCACGCACGACCAGGAGGAGGCGCTCGAAATCGCCGACGAGGTCGTGGTCATGAACAACGCCCGGATCGAACAGGTCGGCACGCCGCAGGAGGTCTACGACCGCCCGGCGTCCCCGTTCGTGTATCAGTTTCTCGGCAATGTTGCTTCGCCAGCTGCACCGCCACAAAGAAGCGTTGATATTGTTCAACAGCATTCTTGCGATTGACCCGAGGGACGAGACTGCACTGTCGAACTGCGCCGTGATGTTGAGTGAATTCCACGCCACAGCTGAGTCCATTTCGATGTACGAGCGACTGCTCGCAGTCAACCCGAACTTTGAATACGCCTTGGGGCGCTTGACATACCAAAGGTTGCACAACTGCGACGGGC
>CAJAYO010000262.1 GCA_903948415.1 uncultured Opitutia bacterium
CCGAAGATCTGAGAAGCCGACCGGCCGCGCCGGCGGTCGGCGCCGCGGGATCCTGAGGCGGGCGTCAGGGACGACCTCATCGGGCTGGACGCAATGGTCCGTTTCACCGGTTGGTTCTCAAGACGGAAAAACTGGCGGAGGAGGAGGGATTCGAACCCCCGGTGAGGTTGCCCCCACGTCTGATTTCAAGTCAGGTGCCTTAAACCAACTCAGCCACTCCTCCGGTGAAGTGCTCGCTGATGAACCAACGTGTGGCCCCGGTTCCGCAGGTCAATCGCGGAAGCGCCGCGAGGCATCTCCCGTGGCGTATCCGGTAGGTCGGTGGCGCGGACCTACTGGCCGCGCGTGCGGGAGATGAGTTCGTGCGTCTTTGCCACAATCTTCTCTTCGAGGCCGGGCGTCCAAGGGCCGGGGCGGCCGTAGGGAATCATGGACGTGGCCCCTTCGTAGCGACCTTCCTTCAGCACCCGTTCGCTCGGAATATAAGCCATCACGTCCGTCGAGTAACCAAACACCCAGAGGTTGCCTTTGTCTTCGGCGCGCAGGCGCAGTCCGTAGTCGACGACCACTTCGCCGCCGAGTGCGGCCCAGGAGAGGTTGCCGACTTTCCACGCCTGAACCGGATAGGCATAGCGGAGGATGGCGTCGCCCATGGTCCGAAGTTGCGCGGTGACGGCGGCGGACCAGGCCTGATGCATGGCTTTGTTCGGTTGGTCCTTTTCCGCGGCTTCGCGCAGTTCGGCGGCGGAGGGTTTGGTCGCGAAGGTGAGGGGCACGTCTTCGAGCGCGGACGCAAATCCACCAACGACGGCGGTCAGCGGCCGCCCGAGGGCGCGGTCCGCGGCGTCGGCCAAGGCCCGGCCATGTTGCTCTGCCAGTGCCACGGTGCCGCGCGGGTTGGGATTGATGTCGGCGCCGCAGCCGAGGGTGAACAGCACGGTGGCGCCGGGGTGGCGCCGCTCCAGTTCGGCCTGGGCACAGCCGGCGTAGTCGCCGTGCCATTGGTAGAACGACAGCGTGGTGTTGTGACAGGCGTAGGAAAACAGGAGTCCGCGGAGCGCGCCGGTGGCGGCGTCGCGGATGGCGAGCACGGGCACGCGCGGATCGGCCGGGCCGCGGAGGGTGCCGGCGGCGCGGCGGGCGGGAACGTCCTTCTCGGGGTTTTCGCGCCGGTTGATGCCGAAGTCCGCCGTGTCTTCGCCCCAGGCCAGCGACGCGGGGGCGAGGGAATCGAGCGCGGCGGCGGCGGCGGCGATCATTTTTTTCTGCAGCTCGACGCGATAGTCGGCGGCTTTTTTTATCCCGTCCGGCGGAAAGATGCGCAGGCCCATGATACTCCCCTCGAGCCACGGGGAACAGTGCGTGTGCGAGACATTGGTCATCACGGCGCTGCGGGGCAGGCCGTAACGCCGCATCAGTTCCGTGGAGACAAAGTCGGAGATCTCGCGGGTAACACCGCACAGATCGAGGGTGAGCAACACGCCGCGGTGGCCGGCGGGATCGCTGACGGCGAGGGCTTTGACCCAGAGTTCCTGCGAGGTGCCTTCGGCGGGATGGTCGCGGGTCGCATAGCCGGTCATCCACAGCGCGTCGGACGGCGTGATTTTTTCGCGGCCGGTGCCGGCCTGCCAGGCGGCGGTCGCGGGGGGAGCGGCGTCCATGGGGTGGCCGGAGGCAAGACAGAGCGCGACGAGGAGAGGGAAGATCGACCGGGGGCGGAGGGCGGGGAGGGAGGGAAACACGGGCTGACGTGTAACCGGAGGGTTACGTGTGCGGCAACGCGATTTGCGGCCGAGTTTTTGAGCTCTCCCGGGTGGACTTGAGCGGACCCGTTGTCCGGGAGGCTGGGCAACCGGATGAAACCAATTCGGCGCCTGATCCTCGGCGGTGTTTCGCTGCGCCGATTGGCCGCCCAGCCAGCGTGTTTTCCCGGAGTGCCGGCGATCCAGTGCGTGGCGGCGCAAAGCGGAACCGGCCGGGCCGCGGCGGTGCGGGTCGCAGACAGTGCACTGGCTTTCACCGGACAGGTGGTGGCGCCCAGATTGGGTGGCGACGTACGGACGGAGGCGGAGGCCGCGTGGGACGTGTTCGGGCCGGTGTTGGCGCGGCGCGCGAGCGCGACGGAGAGCGTGGTGCGGCAGGGGGGGTGAGATGGCGGACGAGCCGGCGGTGAAGGCGGTCGAGTCGGCGGTGAAGGCGGTCGAGTCGGCGGTGGCGGTGCGTTTCACGGCGGGGCCGGTGGCTGCGGTGATGCCGGCGGACGGGAACGTCTTTATCCCGGGCCAGGCGGAGTAAGGCCGCGGTCTGGGGTCGGCGGTGCGGTTCACGATCGCGGGATTGCAGCGCAGCCTTGTTCACCTTGGGTTCGGCCTGGCGGAGGTGGTGTGGGTGAAGGCGGTCATCCGTCTGTCTGCCGAACATGCGGCGGATGCGCGCGAGTTGGCGGCGAGTTTCGGCGGCGGGCCGGTGCCGGCGGTGGTCGTCATGGAGTAGCCGAGCGAGTTGTTTGCGGCGATTAAGTGGGTGGTTTCCGCCCGGTCTCGTCCGGAACGGACGGGGGAGCGGGTGGCCGA
>CAJAYO010000263.1 GCA_903948415.1 uncultured Opitutia bacterium
CACGGTCAAACTCGCGCTCCGTCGGCGACACGCCGTCGGCATCCTCGAAGCCATAGCTGTCGCCGAAAATGCCGACGTAGACATCGCATCGGTCCACCTCCCCCAGATAAACTTCATCGGCACGGCGGCCCGAGGCCGGCAAGTCTTCAAACAGAAAGACCTCGAAAAACTGCCGCAGCAGAGGGTCGTTGTGAACATACTCCTTCAGTGTGCGACGTTCCACTGTGAGCTCCTTTTGCACGGAGCTGACGAAGATGATGGACTTTGAAGAGTCGGGCATGCGCGAGATGGCTAATAAGTAAATCACGGCATGGCCGGCCAGCCAAGAACGCCGTTGAGCCGAAACGAAGATGCCGTGCCCATATCGAAACTACGGACCAAGTCGTGCGCCACGCTTCGGGCCGATTTTGATTTGCGGTTGTGGGCCGAAGTGGGCGCATGAACTCTGAAACTTCATCCTCCGCATTTATCGCGGCGGAAGTCGCGGGCCAAACAAAGTAGGTGCCGAAAATCCTGAGAAGCGATCTAGCTGGGGTCTGGGGCGATGGGAGCCCCGGTCAGCCACGCCCGCGCCCGACGCGGGACGTGGCGTCGCAAAGCATCGGAATCCGATGCGCGGAGCTCCGGCGACTCCCACCGAGCCGCGACCCCGACCCCCAACTGCCCTTTCATCGCCTGCCTTGCCCGGCACGCCCGTGGCGCGAAATCCTCTTCACTGGTGCCCCCGAAAACCAAAACGGAAAACCTCCGGACCGGATTGAACTCCGCGTAACATCGAATACATTACAGCCGATTGAGACAGGCAAGGTCTGCCCTTCTTTTGCCGTGTTTGGCGCAGTGAACCCGCCCGGCGATCAGTCTGCGTTTGAGGAACCGGATCGTGAAGTCGATGGGCGACGCCACGATCGCTCGCGCGACGGAACGAAACCGGAGCCCCTCTTCACGGCGAGGGCACCGCATTCCCTCGGCAACTCCTACCCCGTGGGTTTTTGTTCACGAACCGCACGATGACATACGTGGTCACCAGCCTCGGGGCAAAACAGGCGAGGAAGGTCGGGACTGCGGAGGTCTTCAGGATGACCTACGCGAAACTGAAGAAAACGATCCCGGCGATGCCGGTGCCGACAATCCAGTAGGCCAGATTGCCCTCCAGGCCGAACAACGACGTCTTGGCGTCGTCGGCCGACGTGGTCTCGCGTAGTCCGGTTTCCACGTCGAGGCGGCTTTAGAACTTTGCGCCGACGGTGGCGCCGCCCATGCCGGCGGCCACGAAGAGGATCGTCACGATGGTCACGACGCTCGTGAGCATCGCCGCGGTGACGAAGGCCTTCTTCGCGTTCGCGGGGTTGACCGTCGCATCCGGCCAGGTCTTCGATCTGCGGGGGGGGTTACATCATCTGCACCTCGAACATCGGAGCCGCCGAGGTGGCGCGAATGGTGCGAAGCGAGGACACGAGTGTCGAGCGCGCCGTCAATGCCCGGCTCCGGCAAAAACTCCGACCGGAATTTCTTGGCCGGTTCGGACGCATGCTTATTTTCCGCAAGCTCGGGTTTGAGACGCAGGTTGAGATCTGCCAGAGCAAAACCGAGAAGGCACTGAGGCTGATGGCTGGGAACGGCCATCACCTCACCGTTGGCGACGGTATCGTTAATTTCCTGGTCTCGGTCGGCTACAATGACGAGTCCGGCGCTCGCCCCAATGCAGCGCGAGGGTTTTTCGGGCGATCAGATCCCCGGTGCGCCTCGCGCTGATGAGCGGTTGCGTGACCAGTGGGACGTCAAATTTTGACGCCAAACGAGGTTGTCTGATTATCGCGTAGCTTGGCCAAAAACCCGTCGAACCCCCTGTTTCTAAATCCTCCCCCCGGTCGGGAGGAATTCCCTACGTCGTATTGCTGTGGGCCACCGCGCTGTCTCAATAACGGTTGGTATTGAAACAGGAAATCCGCGCCAATCTGGCTCAAATCGCGACCTCTTCGACACCGCCCGCGTGATTTCGTATCAGCGGAGGATAGACGTCAGGCTTGTCCAAATATTCCCGAACGCGTCCATTCCTGCACACCGGCGTCACCCTCGCCCGTCCGGTGACACAACGAACTGCGCCGCGGTAGCAACGCCCAGCCCCGCGGGCAAGAGGAGCAGCAGGACCATTCGCAAAGCCGGGCGGAACGACCGACTGCCGCAGGGTGCGTGCCGGATTATTGGGCGGCGGTTCATAAGATTTGTCGGAGACTCTTATCCAGCACATAGCGGTTCCCCCGGTGCGCGATGCCGGTCACCTGCAATCCCTGGCGGAGCGGCCATTCCCTCGTGTCTGCCTCCAAGACACCGCCGGCGGTTGCGCGCAGTCCGGCAACGCCATCCAGCACCATCTCGGCAAAATGCACTCCGCTGGCGATGGCCCAGTGGTTGCCTTGGGGCAGATCGTCAAAAACCTTCGCCGCGGCGCCGGCCTCCGGCTCGGACATATCTTCGGCCCAGTAGGCCTGGGCAAACGGACCCTGCGCCGTGATGCGCGCGAGCCCGCCGATCCAAGTTTCAAACCACGGATCCCAATGACCCGCGCGCATCGCGCCCAGCAGGAATTGCGCGGGCCAGGCGCCAAAGCACCCCGCCCATTGATGGTCCGCGCGAAGGCCGCTCGCCGTGTCAGCATCGGTGGGCGACAGGCAATGCGCCCAAGTCGGCGTCGCGAGCGTTTCCCGCACGAAGCGCGTGATTTCGGCGACCCAGGCTGGCGGCAGCTCTTGGCCCACGTGATTGAGGACCAGGCCGACGTCGTAGAGATTGGCCGCGTCGCGCCGGCTGCCGTCGGGGTATTCGCAGGCGAAGAAGCCCTTCCCTTCGCGGTAGAGCGAGCGAATCGCGTTCAACAAGTCTGGCCGCTCGCTAGCGGGGGGATCGCCGAACGCCCGCGCGGATTCAGCCAAGGCCCACGCCTGCACGGCGGTATGCCCGGCCGTGCCGTGGGCGTAGGTGGTGATGCACTCTAAGTAGGCATTGCGATGGCCGAAATCCACCAGCGCCCGGTTCGGGAGTCGGCGTTGCCGGTGGACTTCAACGGCCTGACGGAAGACACCTTCGCCGGTCGTCTCAACGGGCTTCCCGTCGCCATCCGATTTCGCCCGGACGGGATTGGCGGCCTTGCCGCGCCTAGTTTGGGCTTGGCGGGGCACTTGGGTGATCTTCCATTGGCGCCACGACTGGTCGCCCCGCCAGCGCCAGAGGTTGAGCGCCGCCGTGCTCACCGCCTGCGGCTGGGCGGAACACGGCCAGCCGCTGTGTTCTCCGGAAAACAGGTTGGTTTTCTGGTAGTCCAGCCACGGTGCGGAGAACTGCAGGCGCATCATCTTGCTCAAGACTGCAGGATCGAGTCGGGCGAGCAGACCGCTGGTGTAGGGCAAATCCCAGGCGAGGTAAGCGGAGCCCTCGCCGCGGCGGGGCCAGAGTGTAACGTAACTGGGGTCAACGACCCCCCAACCATATTGCCGGCGGGATGCCACCAGCGAGAGCACGCCCATGTAGTATAGTTTCGCGAGGGCCGCGTTGGGCGTGTGGACCACAGGCAGCGAACCGCTGAAAATGCCATTGTTCGGCGTGAACGCGGCCTGCCAGAGTGATTCCCACCGGCGGCGGCCGGCGGCAAAGGCCTCGTCTTCCCGGCCGTACCATTGCCGGGCGATTTGCCCGGCTTGTTCGCGATCTGAATGAAAGGTGAACACTAGGGATACCTCGAACACCTCGCCGGCCCTCAGATCCCGTTCCCAGGCGGGGGAACGCCCCGTGTTCCAGCGATCCGGGGCGGGCCGACAACCCTGCACGCTAAAGGCGTTGCCTGCCTCGTTTGTCAGCAGTACGCCCGCCCCATCCAGCGCCGGTTGCACAGTCTGTTGCAAACCGTCGTGGATCATCAACGACCCTGGTTCGGTCGGGATCGCCGGCACCCGCCAGGAATAACCATCGGCACCTTGGTTCATCGCGCGGCCGGAAAGCAGGAAGCCGATGCGCAACCGCCGTGTCGCGCCGTGGCGATTCTCGACGCGGACCCGCACGACCGCCCCGGGCTGCCCGGGCAACAGCGAGGTGCGGCTGCTTAAGTGCCAGCCGCCGGCCTCGCAGCGACGTTCTACCTCGAACGCTCGCCAGCGAATCTCCACGTGCGGAACCGCCTGCGCGAGACTGCGCCCATCAATCAGGGTCAGCGCCGTGATCTCGTTGCCTCCGCTATAGGGCGGAAAGACCGGATGCTTGATCGCGGCAATGTCCGCCTCCATCTGCACCGCCCCCAGGTCGTTGCCCAGCCCCGGCATGGCGGCGGGCCGCGTCAACCGCCGGCGAAGCCAGGCCGTGCCCAGGTCGTCCAAGGTCAGTGCCGGCGCGCCAGTCGTGGGCGTCGCGGCTGCCGCCGGGATTTGGCTGGCGAGTGCGCCGAACGAAATCGCGGCGGACGCGGTGGACGCTCGTTGGAGAAACTCCCGGCGATTGATGGGCTGAAAATTTTTCATGGGTTGGATCCTGTCTTGGGGGTTGATTGGGCGTTCGTTGCCGGAGATCGAGCCACGACGCGCGTGACGATCCCGGCGGAGGTTACGGGTGTGGTCGTGCGCACGATCACGCAGGCGTGCAGCCAATCTTTGCCGGTTTCCTCCCAGGTGCGCTCCTCCAGCGTGTGGTCGGGCAACTGCTCCTGGGTCACCTCGAGCGCGGTGGCCGACTCGATCGCCATCGTCGCTTCCGGCCACGAGACCTGCCACTTGCCGTCTTGGCCGGAGACCTCGACGGGATGGCGGGTGCCCAGGTGCCAGCGGAACAGGATGTGCCCGGTCTTGGCGCCGGCCAGCGCGACGTCGTCGCGCACTTCGACCTTGTTGGTTGTCCACTTCACCGCGCGGCGCCATCGCTCAAGGTCATCGTATCCGGCGGTCGCATCCACGCTGACTTCTCCGCCGGTCGCGTCCAACCGCTGCACCTGAATGGGCGCGACGGCCTTCGCCTTTTGCCAGCCAGGGGGCGTCTGGGTTGAATGGGTCGGCGGGGGCGCATCGCCAATCTGCAGCACGTTGTGGCCCAGGCCGGAGCCGTAGTGCGAGAGCATCCGGGGGTTGTGGTAGGCGGGCGTGCCGGCCTCGATGAGGATGCACTGGCCCTGGTGAATGAAGTTTACGTGGCCGCGATCCTTGTGGTCGTGCTGATCGTCCGCGTGGCCGCCGCGGATCCAAACGCCGCTGCCGCCATCGTCCCAGTGGTCGCGCCAGTTGACGCGCGTCGCGCGCTCGTAAGCTGCAAACAGCGGTGGCTCCTGGGTCGCGACCGGCATGGCGCGGCTGAACAGTCCTTCCAGCTTGTCCGGAGGACCGTCGAACAGGTGGCGCATCGCCCAAACCGCTTCGCGGCTGGCAAGGTGGCTCCCGCAGGCCGCGAGCATATCCAACATCGCGCCTTCCTGACGCGGCGCCGAGTTGGAGAAGCAGTCGAAGGCATTGATGATCTTGCGGGCAGGCTGGAGGTGGTGGATGACCCATCGCGGGAAGCGCTGAAGGAACGGGTGGTCGATCAGGCGGCGGTCGCCGTCGCGGGCGGTCGCCCTTGCCGCCGCCATCAGCGACGTGACGGTGAACATCGCGTAATGCAGGCCTTCTTTGAATTCTCCGTCAGTGCCCTGTGCGTCGAGGCTGCGCCGCAGGTTGGTCACGCCCAGCTCGTACTCGTCTGGGAAATTCTGGCGGCCGAGGAGCACGCAGGCGCGCACCAGTCCCTCGTTGGGCAGCACCCATTGGTTGGTGATGGGGTTGTTGGACTTGACGAACCATTGCCGCCGGAGCCGCCAGTCTTCCATCACCTCGGCGATCTCGGCCCGCAGCAGCGACTCGAGTCTCGCCCGCAGTTCAGGCGGCACGTCCTCCGGCGCCAGGATCTCGAGGGTGTCGGCGATGGCGCGGACGCCGGTGCCGGTGGCCAGCCACGAACCGTCTTTGCCCTCCTTGGGCAGACGTTTCCCGGGGGAGGAGCGCGTCCAGCCGGTGCGCTGGAGGGGCGACCACGTAGACATTTCCTCGAGCTGCGCGAGCACGCGCCGCTTGAGCGAACCGTCGCCCGTGAGACGGGCGGCGGCGGCGATCAAGGGCAGTTCCGCCGCCACGGTCCCCGTCGCACCGAAATCAGCCATGGCGGAGGCGAAGTGGAATTTTGCCTCCCCGTCGAGGGCGTCGGCCCGGCCGTCGTAGTAGGTGCGGTTCTGGCCGATCTCTTCGAGCGTGTAGCACCTGCGAATGATCGGCTCGGCGGCAGCCTTGCGGGACGCGGCGATGAGAGATTGCCGCACACCGGCCAGGGACTCGTCAGCCTGCGCCGCGTCCAGGAGCGTCGCGAAGCTCGGCGTGCCGGCGCCTTGGGAGCTGGACGTTGCGGGGATCGGCGTGGCCGCTGGCGGCGGCGTGGAGGTCGCAACTGGCAGCTTCCGCCAGGCGGCGATGGACCGCCGCAGCAGCGTCTCCGGTTCCCCTTTGATGTTGTAGCATTGGAGGCCGATGGGGCCGCGGTAGCTGGCGGCGTCGAGGTGCCGGAGCACGGCGGCGAGGTCAAGGCTGCCTTCGTCGAATGGACGGATGACCTGATCCCAGCCGCCGGAGGGGTCGGCGCCGTTGACGGAAACGAGCATGAGGTGCGGCGCGATCGTCTTGATGATCGCGTCGAGACGGCCGGCGTGGCCGGCGGCGAGTTCGTGGGCGAGGTTGAACGTCAGGCCGACGTTGGGGCGGTTCACCTGGCGGACGATGCGGAGGGCGTCCTCGGCCGTGGCGATGAAGAACCCCTTGTGTGGATACAGGACGATGCGCACGCCGTGGCGCGCGGCGGCCTCGGCGAGTTCGCGGACGATGGCGACGGGGCGCTCGTCGTTGGACGACTTGCCGGGCAGGGTCAGCCAGACGTCGGTCCCGGTGGCGGCCAGTTGCGGAAATGACTCGGGGAGCCTGGGATCGAAGGCGGGGGTCTTCGCGACGTCGGCGGCGACATAGACGCTGAAGATGCGCAGGCTGGCGGTCTGGAACGCGGCCTGGCGGGTGGCGAGGTTGTCGAGCCCGGTGTAGCCGATGCCGGCGTAGCCGAGGCGCGCGAGGGTGACGGCCTGCCTTTCTGGGGACCAGCCGTCGCCGCGCCCCACGCCATTGTCGAAAGCGAAGAATGGATTAGCCCGGCCGGCACCCGTGGTGGCTGGAGCGGCCCAGGAGGTGAGGAGGGTCACGAGGGCGAGCGCAGGGAACCGACGAAGCAACGAGGGCATGGCGAAGTGGCGGATCAGAGTTTCCACGGTCCGCGCAGGGGGCGGGAGAGCAGGTGGTTGGCTTCGGCGCTGGCAGGGAAGCGCTCCTTCACGGGATCCCACTTGAAGGTGCCGCCGAGCTTGGCGGCGATGTACGCGATCTGCGCCATGCTAGCGGCGCGATGGCCGACCTCGGCGGGGATGATGGTCTCGCGGCGGCTCTTCACGCAGGCGATGAAGTCATCCCTTTCGTCGACCACCGCAAGGGCGAGTTCGCCGGGGCCGGGCTTCCATTTCAACAACTCGGGCTTGCTGGCCTTGAAGCCGTCGGATTTGAACCAGGTGTTTTCGATCCAGCCGTCGGTGCCTTCGACGCGCACGCTCGCGGTGCCGGCGTCGGTGTAGTCGACTTCGATGCCGCTGGCGTAGCGGTAGCGAACCTCGAAGTTGCGGGGGATATCCCAGAGGGAGTGGGTCGGAAACTCGGCCCGAGCGGACACCTCGACCGGGCCGGTGCGCTCGGTGTCGAGGGCCCACTGGGTGATGTCGAGCATGTGCCCGCCCCAGTTGTTGAGGTTGCCGAGATTGTAGTCGGTAATTTGGCACCAGCCGGGGACCTGGCCGGCGATGTAGCCGAGACCGCCGCGCGGAAAATGGACGCGTTGTTGGGTGTAGGAGCGCTCGGGGGCCGGGCCCTGCCAGAGGGCGTAGTTCAGGTCCGGCGGCACCGGCATCGCCGCCGGAAACCCCGCGATGGGATCTGGGCTCTTCGGCACGGTGGCGATCACGCGCCGCACTTTCCCGATGCCTCCGTTGCGGACGATCTCACAAAGCCGGGGGAAGCGCGGGTTGGAGCGCACTTCGGTGTCGGTGCGGAAGATGCGGCCGTGGTGTTTCATCGCGTCGGCGATGGCGCGGCCCTCGGTGAGGCTGAGGGAGATCGGTTTTTCGAGGGCGACGTCCTTGCCGGCGCGGGCGGCGGCGATCGCCATGACGGCATGCCAATGGTCCGGCGTGGAGATCACCACTGCGTCGATGTCAGACCGGGCGAGTAGCTCGCGGAAGTCTTCGTACACGGCGCAGCCGTTGTAGGAGCCGGAGGCCTTCGCCTCGGCGTAGGTCTCGTGGACCTTGTCACGCGCTTTCTCCGCGCGCCAGCGATCGACGTCACAGACGGCGACGACCTGGACATCAGCCCGCCAAAGAAAGCCCGGCAAATTGGCGTGGAATACCTGCCTCCCCGTGCCGATGAAGCCGAGGTTGATGCGACTGCTGGGGGGGGCGGAAGTCCCGGCGCCGAAGATGCGACTGGGAATGCCGACGTTAGCCGCCAAGGCGGTGGCGGAGGTTCGCAGGAGAAAGGACCGTCGCGTGAGCAGGTGAGGTGTCATTGGCAGGACTTATTGTCGCGGTTGGGGGCGGCTGGGCTCACGTATTTCGTGCGATGACTCCCGGTTGGGGCGGGACTGATTGCCGGGAATTGCGCCGCTTGGTTACCGCGCTTTGCGTTTCGCTTTGGGCGCTGGCCGGGTGGCGGGTTTTTCGCTCCAGGGGATCGTGCGGCTGAAGAGCACGGGATATTTTTCGTAGTCGTGGCCGGGGACGAGCCGGGCCTGGAGGGCGGCGAGTTCGGCGTCGTAGGCGCGGCGCATCGTCGCGAGTTGCGCGGCGTGGCGCGCGTCAGTCGCCACGTTCTTCATCTCGTACGGACCCGAGGCGAGGGCAAACAGCTCCTCGGTCGGCTGCATCCCCTCACCTCCGTAGGACCAGTTAATGTACTTCCAGCCGGGCGCGACGATGGCCAGCGATTGCGCGGAGGTTGTGCCCCAGAAATTGAAGAGCGGCAGAGCATCGCGCACGCGGCCGTGCGGGGCGGTGAGCAGGGGCAGGAGGCTCTTTCCATCGATGCCGGCAGGGGCGGGCACGCCGGCCAGCGCGAGGAGTGTCGCGGCGACATCGACGTTGGCGGTGAGGGCGTGGCTCACCCTGCCGGCCTGAGCCCGCGGCAGGCGCGGGTCAAAGATGATGAGCGGCGATTTCGAGGCCGCCTCATACGGGAGCACCTTATCGCCGAAACCGTGCGCGCCCATGCTGTAGCCGTTGTCGGAGGTGTAGACGATGACCGTGTTGGCGGCGAGGCCCTCGCGGGTGAGCGCCTCGCGAATCATGCCGACGGCGGCATCGATTCCGGTGATCAACGCATGGTAGTCCGCAGCGGCATTGTCATAGTCGTTGATCCATTCGCGGTAGCCAGTGGCGGCGCGGCTGGTGCGCGACTGGGCGGAGAGATGGCTGCCCTGTTCGACGCCGTAGTTGGGCGGGCGGGAGAACTTTTTCCCCGCGTAGAGTTTGGCGTCCTGCGGATCGGGTGTGAACGGCAAATGCGGAGCCTTGAAGCTGACCGACAGGCAGAACGGTTTGCCGGTGCGCTTCGCCGCCTGGAGGAAATCGACCGACCAGGCGCCGTACGCGCGCGAGCTATGCGGATACCGGTCGGCGTACTTGGCGATGCCAGCGTTCTTCGCCGTCTCGTAGAACGTCTGGCCGGGCCCGCCCGCCCAGTGGTCGAAAAACGAGGCGAGGGCGTCGAACGGCTCGCCCTTGAGTTCGAAGCCGATCTTGCCGGCGAAGCCGGTGGTGTAGCCAGCGCGCCGCAGGAGCACGGGGTAGGATTCCTCGACGAAGCGGCGCGCGAGGTCGCCATGGTCAAAGTTGCAGCCGTGGCGGTACTCGTAGAGGCCGGTGAGCACGTTGCACCGGCTGGCCATGCAGATCGAGGTGGTGTTGTAATGATTGGTGAACCGCACGCCCTCGCGCGCGAG